>NZ_JAEMQB010000004.1:0-5973 GCF_022759015.1 Tibeticola sp.
AGTCCGACGCCGTGCTCGTCACCGGGCTCGCTGCGCTCGGCGTCGAGCACGAAGGGCTGCCCCGGCCCGAGCTGAACCTTGCCCGCCGCGAACTTGCCGACGCGAATCTTCGGCCCTTGCAGGTCGGCCATGATGGCGACTTCCCGCCCGACGCGCGCCGAAGCCTCGCGCACCCGCTGCGCCCGGTCGATGTGGTCCTGTGCCGAGCCGTGGCTGAAGTTGAGCCGCACCACGTCGACCCCGGCACGAATCATGGCTTCGAGCATTTCCGGCGTGTTCGACGCCGGGCCGAGGGTGGCGACGATGCGGGTGGCGCGCAAGGACATGAATGTCTCCTTCGTTGTTGTACTGGGGTGCGTATTTTCACCCGTAAAAGTGTCGCGCGGGTGACATCGGCCGCGGAGGCGGCTTACCATCCGAGTCCGATGTGCAAGGGCAGGTAAACGGTCATCCCCAGCACGATGGTGCCCAGGATGTCGCGGCGCCAAAAATAGTAGGCGAGCGCCACGAGCACCGCCGGCGGTCGGGCATCGCGCCAGGTGTCGAGCAGCTGCCCGTGGCTCATCAGGATCTCGGGGGCGATCACGGCGAGCAGCGCGGCCAGCGGCGCGTAGGCCAAGCCGCGACGCAACCAGCCCGGCATCGGCAGCTCGCGGCGCGAAATGAAAAAGAAACTCCGCGTGACGACGCTGATCACCGCCAAGCCGACGACAGCCACACCGACGGTCCAGGGGTTCATGGTCCGGCCTCCTCTGCCGCGGAGCCGCCCGGCCGGGCGCCCTGCGGCGCAGCCCCCCGATGCGGGCGTGCGCCCCGGATCTGTCGTTCCGCCGCTTCGGCCGCCAAGCCAGCGGCCACCGCCGCGACGATGGCGACGAGGATGTTGAGCCGCAAGGGCATCGCCGAGGCCGCGATCGCCGCCGTTGCCGCCACGGCAGCGGCCACCCAGGCCGGTCGGCTCTGCAAGAGCGAGGCCGTCACGCCCAGCAACGCGAGCACGCCCGCAAATCCCAAACCCCAGCGCGCGGGCACCGAATCGGCCAGCACGATGCCGAGGATGGACAGGGTCTGCCAGGCGGTCCAGTTCACCGCGACGCCTCCCCAGAAATACGGCAACTGCTCGGCGCTGGGTCGCGGCTCGGGAAAACGGCGCATGAACAGCACGTAATTGAGGTCGCCGCTGAAGTACCCCAACATCATCCGGTAGGGCCGCGGATAGGGCAGGAAATACGGTCGCCAGATCGCGCTGAAGATCACGAAGCGCAGATTCACGCAGGTCGCCGCCGCCCACACCACCCAAAGCGGCGCGCCCGAGGCCAGCAGCGGCAGTGCCGTGAGTTGCGCACTGCCTGCAAACACCGCCAAGGACATGAACAGGGCCAAGGGCACCGACAAGCCGCTTTGCACCATCGCGACCCCGGTCACCAGCGCCCAAGCCCCGAGACCCAGCGCCACGTGGGCAATGTCCGCCGCGCCGCGCCGAAAGTCTGGATGCGTGACGATCGCCCGCCAGGACGGCGGGCGCAGGGCTTGCAGCGGCGTAGCCTCGACGCTCATGCCGGCTCGAAGCGCTGCCCCGCCACGAGCGGATGACCCTGCAGGAAGGCCGCGGCCCCAAGCCGCCGCCCGCCCGGGCGCTGCAGTTCGATGATGCGCAGCACGCCTTGCCCGCACGCGACGCGGATTCCGTCGGCATTGGCGGACAAAATCTCGCCCGGGCCGGCGGAAACTGGGGTCTCGGTGCTATCGATTTGTGACTTCCAAATCTTCAAGGGCTGCCCCCCGATCATCGCGCCGACGCCGGGAAACGGGTCGAAGGCGCGCACGCGGCGCTCGATCTGCGCCGCCGACTGCGTCCAATCCACACGGCTTTCGGCCTTGTCGATCTTGGGCGCATAGCAGGCGCCCGCTTCGGGCTGAGGGCGAGGCTCGAGCCCGCCCTGCGCCAGCGCCTCGAGCCCTTCGACGATGGTTTGTGCGCCCAAGTCCGCCAAGGCATCGTGCAAATGCGCCGCGGTGGCATCGGGCGGAATCGGCAGGCGCCGCATCAACAACACCGGGCCGGTGTCGAGGCCCGCATCCATCTGCATCAGCGTGATGCCGGTCTCGGCGTCGCCCGCCTCGATCGCGCGTTGGATCGGCGCCGCTCCCCGCCAGCGCGGCAGCAGCGACGCGTGGATGTTGATGCACCCCCACCGCGCCCGCCCGTCCGAACGCGGCTCGGCCATGAGGTCGAGCACCCATTGCGGCAAGATCAAGCCATAGGCCGCGACGATCATCGCATCCGCATCGGCGGCCTCGATCGCCGCGCGCGCGGCCGCCGCATCCTCGGGGAATTTGCCCTCGAGCCGCAGGCTGCGCGGCTGCGCCACCGTCACACCGTGCGCCAGCGCCCATTGTTTGACCGCCGAAGCTTGCAACTGCAGACCACGACCGGCAGGGCGGTCGGGCTGGGTCAGAACCAGGCGAATCTCGTGCCCGGCGCGATGCAAGGCGTCGAGCGCCGAGCGGGCAAACTCCGGCGTGCCGGCAAAAATCAGGTTCATCGAAACTCGCGGCTGTGGATGGGTCGAAGCATCGGTCCCGAAGTGGCCACGACGGGGCGGCTGGGCGATGCGGTGAAAAGAATCAGGCCCGCACCGGCTCGCGGCGCTCGCGCTCTTCCTCGCGTTGCTGTTTGAGGAGCTTGGCCTTGATGCGGTTGCGCTTGAGCGGCGAGAGGTACTCGACGAACACCTTGCCGAGCAGATGGTCCAGCTCATGCTGGATGCAGACCGCGAGCAGGCCCTCCGCCTCGATCGTCCGCCGTTGCCCCTCGGCATCGTAGGCCTCGACCCGCACGGCTTGCGCGCGCTCGACCCCATCGTAGATTCCCGGCACCGACAGGCAGCCTTCGTCGCTGCGCACACGCTCGGGACTCATCCAGACGATGTCGGGGTTCACGAGCACCAGCGGCTGGTTGCGCTCTTCCGAGACGTCGATGACCACCACCCGAACATGACGATCGACCTGCGTGGCGGCAAGCCCGATGCCGTGCGCGGCATACATCGTCTCGAACATGTCCGCGACCAAGCGGCGCAAGTCTTCGTCGAAACGCTCGACGGGCCGCGCCACCGTGTGCAGCCGGGGATCTGGGTAACGGAGGATGGGAAGCTGTGCCATGGAAAATGTCCGCCAGCATCCGGCCACGGGCCCGGAGACTTTGCGGGTGGAAAGCGAAAAACGTTGGTATTTTCGCGACTTTTGCGACGCTGTGCGGCCCGAAGCGCCGATCAACATTGCCCGAAGCAGGGCTTGGGCGCAGAATCGGCGGCATCGTGCCCAGAGAAACCCGCCCGGGATTGCCCTTCTCCATGAAACCCTTGCCACCCACCGACCTCACCGAACCGACGATGCCCCGCCGTCAGGCGCTCTCGGCGCTCGCCCTGCTCGCCAGTGCCTGGGTGCCCGCCGCCGCTTGGGGCGCCGGCAACTACCCCATCACCCCGGGCCAGAAGCGCACCGCCGCGCAAGTCGCCGAGCGCGGCGTGCCGCTCGATGAAATCGCCCCGAATGCGCCCGATCAGTACACCGTGCAGCGTGGCGATACGCTCTGGGCGATCTCCGGGCTCTACCTCAAGCGCCCCTGGCGCTGGCCCGAGCTTTGGGGCATGAACCTGGCCGACATCCGCAACCCCCATTTGATCTACCCCGGTCAGGTGTTGCGGCTCGTGCGCCGCGACGGGCGCGCCATGCTCGAGACACCCAGCGAGCCGCCGCTCGTCAAGCTCTCGCCGCGCGTGCGCGCCGAGTCACTCGCCGACGCGCCGATTCCGACTTTGCCGCCGCACCTGATCGAGCCCTTCCTTGCCGAGCCCGTCGTGCTCGACGAGAAGGAATTCGAAAGCGCTCCGCGCATCGTCGCCACGCGTGAAAACAGCGTGCTGCTCAGCCGCGGCGACCTGGCCTATGCGCGTGGGCCGGCAGGCAAACCCCTCTCCACCGACCCGGGCGAGCCCAAGGCCTACCGGGTCTACCGCGACCTGCGCCCACTCAAAGACCCGGCCAGCGGCGAAATCCTCGGCTATGAGGCGCAGTTCGTCGGCCGCGCCCGCCTGCAACGCGGCGAATCCGTCTCCGAAGCACCGGGGCCCGACGGCAAACCCGAGGGGCTGCCCGTGCCGGCCACGATCGAAATCGTCAGCGCCAAGGAAGAAATCCGCACAGGCGACCGACTGCTGCCCGAACCCGAGCGCAGCTTCCGCAGCTACGCGCCCCACGCGCCCGCGGGCGAGGTCGATGCCCGCATCGTCTCGGTCTACGGCAGCGCGGTGCGTTTTGCGGCACAGAACCAAGTCGTCACAATCAACCGCGGCATCCAAGACGGCATCGACACCGGGACCGTGCTCGCGGTGCTGAGCGCCGGCGCGCGCGTGGTCGATCGCGGCGGCCCCGAAGGTCCCACGGAGTTGCGCTTGCCCGACGAGCGCAACGGGCTGCTGATGGTCTTCCTGCCGTTCGAACGCGTCTCCTACGCGCTGCTGCTGCAGATCGCCGACGGCGTAAAGGTCGGCGACCGAGTCGTTCAACCGCGCTGAGCGCGCAGCTGCCGCCCGGCCCATGGAGCGGGACGAACTGGCCGCCTGGTTGCGGCTGACCACCACGCCCGGCATCGGCGGGGTGACTGCCCGCCGCCTACTGGCCGCGTTTGGGTTGCCGCAAGCCGTGTTCGAGCAGCCCAGCAGCACCTTGCGCCAGGTAGTGACGCCCGCGCAGGCTTGGGCCTTGCTCACACCCCCGCCGGGGCTGGACGATCGGATCCATGTCACCTGGAACTGGCTGCAGGAAACGCCGGGCGGCTCCGATGCCACGGCCGACGCCCCTGCCGCGTCGATGCAGCGCGCGGTCATCGCGCTCGGAGATGCCGCGTACCCCCGCGCACTGCTCGAGCTCGACGACCCGCCGCTGCTGCTCTACGTGCTGGGTCGCATCGCCACGGCGCCGGGCGCCGCGTTTCCGGCCACGCGGCGCTCGCATGGCGCAGGCTCGAGCCTCACGCACCTGGGCGAACAGGCCATCGCCATCGTCGGCAGCCGCAACCCAACCGCGCAGGGCGCCGAGAATGCCCGGCAGTTTTCGCGCTCGCTCGCCCAAAGTGGCTGGACCGTCGTCTCGGGCCTGGCCCTGGGCATCGACGCCGCGGCCCATGAAGGCGCGCTCGCGGGCGCACCGGCCCCGCTCGAACTGGCAACCGTCGCCGTCGTCGGCACGGGGCTCGATCGGGTCTATCCACGGCAGCATCTCGAGCTCGCCCGGCGCATTGCGCGCCGCGGCCTGCTGCTGAGCGAGTATCCGCTCGGCACCCCTCCGAGCCCCGCCAACTTCCCGCGCCGCAACCGCCTCATCGCCGCCTTGAGCCGGGGCACGCTGGTCGTCGAAGCGGCCCTGCGCTCGGGCTCGCTCATCACCGCACGGCTCGCGGCCGAGCAAGGCCGCGAAGTGTTCGCCGTGCCCGGCTCGATCCACTCGAGTCTCTCGCGCGGCTGCCACGCCCTGATCCGCCAGGGCGCCAAACTGGTCGAGTCGGCCCAAGACATCCTCGAAGAGCTCGGCCCAGGCTCCGATTCCCAACCGCGGTCCGGGGCCGCCGCTGGGGATGCATCGACCCCGCCTGCGGCGAGCCCCTCGGGCAGCGCCATCCTCGACGCGCTGGGCTACGACCCCATCGGGCTCGACGCCCTGCTGGCCCGCACCGGCATGGACGCGGCGACGCTGCAGGCGCAATTGCTCGAACTCGAACTCGACGGGGCGGTCGCGCGTCTGCCGGGCGGACTGTTCCAGCGACTCGCCAGGGCCTGAGAGGCTGAGAGGGAATTGGTCATGCCCGCTTTGACGCCCCAAAACACGCCAGAGGGCGTTGCAAATGCGCGCCGTAGCCCGAGCTACGGCTGTGCTTTGCGCCTACTCGGGCGCGTTTTGGGGCGCCCCTTCGGG
>NZ_JAEMQB010000017.1:0-5084 GCF_022759015.1 Tibeticola sp.
ACTACTGCGCAAAGATCGAAACTTTATCAGCGCCGAGTCGCGCTTATCGAAGAGGTATTGCGGGGTCCTGAGCCTCCAATTCGCGCCGAAAGCGCAAAGGCGTTGGCTGATGACGCGATAGACCATGCCGAAGCATGGGATCTGGCGAATAATATTGAGCAGCTCCGCTCGAAGCAACTCTACTTCGTCACTGCGGAGCAACATGTGGTTTTTCCGGAGCGGCTCTATCTCCAGCCGCTGATCGATGGATTGATGCAAGCCAATGCGCCGGCCCTGCGCACAGCGGCTGAGAGTGCTCACGCTATTTGATGTACCCCTGAGCACGCTGTTTGATGGACTTCCCGTTGCCGCTTCCCGACGTCTGTAGAGGATGCCGGAAGCGGGAACAGGAAGCGGTGGACGAGCGCGGGGTCAGTCGCGTCCGGCGAGCTTATAGCCGTCGGCGGAGCGGCGCAGGGTTCCGGAGGCGGCCAGGGCGGCGAGTCGTTGGTAGAGGGTGGTATTGCGGACGCGGCAGCAGGAGCGCAGTTCGCCGATGGTCAGCGGCCGCGCGGCATTCTGCAGCGCGGCGGCGATGCGCTCATCGAGGGAACTTGGCGTAGGCGCTGGATCGGGCGGTGACTGCGCCAGGTGCAGGGCAAGTGCCTCGCCGCGTGCTTGTAGTTCGAGTGGTACGCTGGGCGGCGACGGTGCGGCGCGATGTTCGATAGTCAGGGTGAGCGCCTGGGCCGCGCGGCGCAGGTAGAGGTTGGAGTCGCCCCAGGCATGGAACTCGGAAGAGCCGCGCAAGGCTTGGCCGGCGCGGATGCCGCCGGCGGATTTCTTGGCGTGATGGACCACCAGCACCGACAGCGCGTAGCGTCGTTGCAGCTCACGCAGGTGAGCGAGCAGTGGCGCAACCTCGCCGCTGGCGTTCTCATCGATGCGATGCAAACGCACGAAGGGATCGAGGATCAGCAGCCGCGGCTGAAGTTCGGCGACGGTGCACGCGAGAGCCGAGCGATCGGCGGGCAGATCCAGCCGCAGGGTGGGCGCGGTGATGACTTGCAGATCGAGGTCGGCGAGACGACAGCCGGCGGCGGCGCAGATACCCTCGAGTCGCTGGCGCACGACGTGCAGGGCATCTTCGGCGGCATACAGCAATACCCGACCCGGATGCGGCACCGCGAAGTGGCGCAAGCACGGGGTACCGGACGCGACCGCGACAGCCAGGTCGAGGGCGAGGAAGCTCTTGCAGCACTTGGGTTCGCCGCCGACGATGCCCACCGCCTGTTCGGACCACAGCCCGGTGACGAGCCAGCGCTGCTCGGCGGGTCGTTGCGCCAGCCGCCAGGCGGGCTCGACTGGCAGCATGGTCGCGTTCACCGGCGCCGTGCTGCGACCTTGGCCGGGGCAGCCGCGGGAGCGGCGAAGGTCTCGAAGAACAGTTGTTCGTCGATCTGGGCGGCTTCGCGCTGGGCGGCCGCGGCGAGCAACTCGCCGGCCATGTTCATCAGCGCGCGTAGATTGCCCTGGGCGTGATCGCACAGCGTAGCGACCAGCTCGGCGGTCATCAGCTTGGGCGCGCCGGCTTTGGCGATCGCGTGTTGCAGCAACTCCCGCAGTTCCTCGGGCGTCGCGCGCTCCAGCGCGAGGCGCACGCGCATGCGCGATCCCAGCGGCAGCAGTTCCTCGCTGCGGAAGCGCTCGAGCAGGCGCTGATCGCCGGCCAGCACGACGGTGAGCAGCAAGTGCGAATCCAGGCGTGCCGAGCAGAGCAGCCGCAGTTCGTTGAGCACGGCGAGCTGCATCTCCTGACCTTCGTCGATGATCAATAGCGGGCGGTACAGCGAGGCGTCGATGTGCGCCTGCCAGCGCTCGCGCAGCGCCTTGGCCCCACCCCAGCGGTTGTGCGGCTGCAGTTGCACCCCGAACAGCTCGCCGAGTTCGCGGTAGAAGTCGTGCAGGCCGGCCTGAGGCCGACTGAGCACACCGATCTGCACGTCGCGCAGCGCCGACAGCCGATCGGCGAGCACGCGCAGCGTCACCGACTTGCCCAGCCCGGACAGCCCGGTGACCAGGGCGAAGCCCCCCTCGCCGACCAGCTGCTCGACGCGCCAGCAGAACGAATCCAGGCGCGCCCCGACGTGGAACGCCTCCACCGGCACCTCGGGGGCAAACGGATTCCACTTCAGGCCATACAACGAGAGCAGTTTCTTGTTCATGATTCCTCCCCCTCAGTCGACGATGGTCCAGCCATGGGCAGATAGGCGGGCGGCAACCCGGTGGCGGTTTGCTGGGCCATCAGCTTGACGAGCAGCGGGGCCATCGAAGCGGAAGCGCGCGGCGCCTCGTGCCGGCTGGCGCTCTCCGGCGCGGTGGTGGCCAAGGGCTCGAGCGGCCGGCGCACGCCGCGGGCGTTGCTCTGCTTGTCTTGCGGGTACAGGCGGCACAGGATCTTGCCGCTGCGTTCATCGAGCAGATGCATCTGGCTCAAATCCCACTGCGCGTAACGTACGTGCAGTTGGCGCAGGTGCCGGTAGCGATTGGGAATCTCGAAGCGGCGCGTAGCGATGACCAGCGTGCCGTCGCTGCGTCGCTGTAGGCGCTGGTCGGTCCGGGTGAAGGCCAGCCTGAGTGCGTCGCTGTCGGGACTGGGGCGCAGCACGTCAGGGCCGGCGAGATAGCGCGCCAGCGGGGTCTGCCCGGTCTCGGAGTGCAGCGCGCGGTTGTACTCGTACTCGCACCAGGCCTGAGTCGCCTCGTTGAGGCTCGCCAGCGTGAGGTCGCGCACTCCCTCGAGCATGGCCATCAGTCTTCCTTCAACGTTGGTCCATAGCGACTCGATCTTCCCGTTCATATAAGGCGAATACGCCAGGGTGGTGTCATGCACGATGCCCAGCCGTGCCAACCCTTCGCTGATCTCGGTGGCCAAATTCGCCTGGCCGTTGTCGCTCATGCCGGCGCGCGGAAGCCCCCGTTTCTGGATCGCCTGCGACAGAGCGTGGGCGACGCCCTCGGCGTCCTCCGTCAAGTACCACTGCAGATGGCAGGCCAGGCGCGAGCGATCGTCGATCACGCCGATGAGCACCGGCGTGATCCACTCGCCGCGCGCGGTCAGCACTTGGCGGGAACCCCCATGGCCGTCCCAGTGCCATAACGAGCCCACGTACGGCGCCTCGTAGCTGCGCACTTCACGCGCGGCCAGCCGCGCCTCGGCGCGTTCGGCGCCGACGGTGTCGCGGCTGCTCAGACGCCGCCGCTTGCGCCAACCTTGCGCCTCGAACAAGCGCCGGATGCTCGAGTACGACGGCACCGGGGCCAGCGCGCGGTCGTGCTCGGCCACGGCGCGCAGGTTATCGTAGTGCAGCTGCACCGACCAGCTCGGATGCTCGCCGTACTGCGTGCGCAGCGCCTCGCGCACGGCGAGCACGACGTGTTGGATGCCGGCGTCGGCGCGCACCTTGCGCCGCAGTACCCCGACCGGGTCACGCTTCTCGCGGCGGGCCTGCAACAGCCAGCGCTCGATCGTCGACACGGCAAAGCGTACCGGCGCCCCGGTGATCGGATGCTGCCACGTGCGCTGCGCCAACTTCTTGAGCTCGGCGCGCAGCTCCCCCTTCGCGGGCGGGGCGGCCAACAACTGCCCGACCACCGAGAAGCGCAGATGCGCCCAGCGGTCGTGGACCGAGGCGTGTTTCGATGTGCTCATGCCCGTCAGGCTCCCTTTCCGCCAGGATGGGCACACCATAAAACGGCCGTCAGTCTCCCGCCATGTGCATCTTCTGCGGGTCGCTCCCCGGCCTCAAATAACCTGCGCCATGGCGCTCCCGGTGGTGATCGGCAAGATGAAACGCAGCAGCCCCAGCAAGCGTTCCTGGGCGCTGCCCGCAAAGCGTTCCAGCAGCGCGGCCGGCAACTGCGACCGCGGCACCGGCGGCATCACCGTGCCGCCGGCCGCGCGCCAGAACGGCGTAGCGGGGAGCTCCTCGCACCACCACCGGCGCCAGCGCCCGACCGTGCGCCGGCTCACCCCGACCAACTCCTCCAGATAGCGCATCCGGGCCGGAGTCGGCCCGCAGCGCAGCGCCGCGATCAGCACCACCACGGCGCCCAAATAGACCTTGCGCCCGAGAAACCGTAACGACGGCGGTGTGGCCCGCTGGCGGCAGTCCCGCTCGGCGCAACAGAAGCTCGACCGCCAACCATACTCCGGACTCAGCTGCTCCCGGCACCCACGCGGTTTACGCGGGTAGCGCGCCGAGTGCAGCACCCCATGGCAGCGCCGGCAGCCGCCGGCGCGACACTCGGCGGCCAAGTCGTCATCGCAGCGCTGCAGCAACTGGTACAGCCGGCCATCGGCCAGCAGGGCGGTATCCATCCCAGTCTCCCGTCTTGGTAAAGTAACCACTATGCCAAAGACCGGTCGCAACGATCCCTGCCCCTGCGGGAGCGGACAAAAGTACAAGCGCTGCTGCATGGCCAAAGACCTGGCGGCCGAGCAAGTGATCCTGGCCGCCCGCGGCGCCGAGCGAGAGGCCTTCAAGGCGCAGCACCGGGCCCAGCTCAAAGACTATATCGCCTCGATCGGCGAACCCGATGAAGCCGAGGGACTCGACGCAGCTTCCAACGGCGTCATCGACCTGATCCGCGCCGGAAAGCTCGACGAGGCCGAACGCGCCGCCCGTGAATTACTGGTGCGCTACCCCCAAGTGCCCGACGGTCACGATCGCCTCGGCATGGTGTACGAAGCCCGCGGCCAGAAGCGCGAAGCCGCCGACTGCTACCGCAGCGTTGTCGACTTCATGCGCGCGCACCCCGGAGACTTCGCCCCCGAGTTGGAAGCCGACGCCCTCGACCGCATCGCCGAGCTCGATCCGCCCGCTGCCACCGACTAATCCCCGCTGCATTCTGCTCACGCTGCGTGAGGGACGTCACCTACCAAACCTCAACCAGCGTGATCAGAAAGGCGCTCGCCTGACATCAATTTGCGCGCGCCGGGTCATTGGGTGAGCTGGTGATACGTCATGGGTGCAACCCCTTCCCTGGTCGGATGAGGAAGCAGTCAGTGTCACCGCTCCCCACCCCAATTCAAGAGGTGTTGC
>NZ_JAEMQB010000024.1:0-13576 GCF_022759015.1 Tibeticola sp.
GAAGCGAACACGGCGTTCACCTGTTCCTGCAGCCGCAACAGCTCGAGCGGCGTCAGCACCGGCTGCACCTGCGCGAGGCGCGATCGGCGGTCGCCCGAGACCAGCAAGGCGCGTTCGGCGGCGCGGTCGGGATAGCCGAGCGAGATCCGCATCATGAAGCGGTCGAGCTGAGACTCAGGCAGGGCGTAGGTGCCGAGTTGCTCGAGCGGGTTTTGCGTCGCGATCACGAAGAAGGGGTCGGGCAGAGGGCGGGTTTCGCCTTCCACCGTCACTTGCCGCTCTTCCATGGCTTCCAGCAAGGCGCTTTGCGTTCGCGGGCTGGCGCGGTTGATTTCGTCGGCCAACACCACCTGGGCAAAGATCGGTCCGGGGTGAAAGACAAAGCTCTCGCGGGCGCGGTCGTAGACCGACACCCCGGTGAGATCGCTGGGCATGAGGTCGGCCGTGAACTGCACCCGCGCAAAGCGCAGCTCCAGGCTTTGCGCGAGCGCATGGGCGAGGGTGGTTTTGCCCACGCCGGGGACGTCCTCGATCAGCAAATGTCCGCCCGCCAGCAAGCAGGCGACACAGTCGCGCACGCGGTCGGCCTTGCCGACGATGACCGTGTTAAGCTGATCCAGCAACGATCTGAGTTTGTCTTGAATTTCCATGGCGTGAGCTTAGCGGCAAAGCCTATGGGGTGTGCGCGTGGCGTCCAAAACCGGTTATTTCTCCCATCCTGCGTGTGGCCTGCATGAAATGGGCCCGGCCCACCCCGAATGCCCGGCGCGGCTGAGCGCCATCGAAGCGCGCTTGCGCGCCACCGGCGTGTGGGATGCGCTCGAGCACCGCGAAGCACCGCCCGCCTCGCTGGCCGATCTGGAGCTCGCGCACGACCGCTACTACCTCGCCGCCTTGCGCGGATTCGTCGACGAGCTCAAAGAGCAGATCGAGGCCGGGGGGCCTGAGCACATCCATGTCGACCCTGACACGGCCTTCAACCTGCACACCTGGGACGCAGCCCTGCGCGGTTCGGGCGCGGCGATCACGGCCACCGACGCCGTGCTGGCCGGTGAGCTTCAAAACGCGTTTTGCGCCGTTCGCCCGCCCGGGCATCACGCCGGCCGGGCGCAGGCCATGGGCTTTTGTTTCGTGAACCACATCGCGGTCGCGGCGCGTCATGCGCTCGAACGCGGCGGGCTCTCCCGGGTCGCCATCATCGATTTCGATGTCCACCACGGAAACGGAACCGAGGACATCGTGGCCGGCGACGACCGGATTCTGATGGCGAGCTTTTATCAGCACCCGTTCTACCCCGAGGGCGGCTCGCGTTCCAACGCCGCCAACCTCGTCAATTTGCCGGTGCCCGCGCATACCCGGGGCATGGAAATCCGCGAATTGATCGAGCTGATGTGGCTGCCGCGGCTCGAAGCGCATCGCCCGCAGATGATTTTCATCAGCGCGGGCTTCGACGCGCATCGCGAGGACGACCTGGGGCAGCTCGGACTGGTCGAGGCGGATTACGCCTGGATCACCTGGCGCATCCGCGAACTCGCGCGGCGCCATGCCCGCGGGCGCATCGTGAGTTGTCTCGAGGGTGGCTACAAGCTCGGGGCTCTGGCGCGCAGCGTCGAAGCGCATCTCGGTGCCTTGATGGCGCCTTAGGGCAACGCTGAACAAGTCCCTCGCGCGCCGCGCATCCCGGCTGCGGGCGGTCTGCTTCGTTGCAAATCCTCGCCATAGCTGCGGCTATGGCTGCGGTTTGCGCCTCGCATCCCATCCCGCGGCCGGGCGCGCACCATCGCGGGAACTTTTTCAGCGTTGCCGTAGCCTTCCAAGAGCCAGCGGCGCTGGGCCGCTGCGGCAATCGCAGGTGCTTCACCAGGCGAGATAGGCGTAGCCCTTTTCCTGCAACTCCATGATGGTGGCCGCGCCCACGTCTTCGATGGTTGCGTATTCCACCATGTCCGCAGCCGTCCAGCCGAGGGTGTGCATGGTGTTGCCGCAGGCAAAAAACCGCACGCCATAGGACTCGGCCAGACTGCGCGCGCGCTGCTGGTGGAGCTTGGACACCGGGCGCTTGGGGTTCTTCGCGAGCAGGTGGATGCCTGGGCCCCAAACGACGACCGCGATTGCCACGTCGTCGGTATATTTCTGCAGCATCGCCGAGACGGAGTTGAAGATCGCTTCCCGGTACTCTTCTTCGGCTTTGTTGAGCTGGTAGACGATCTTGTGCGGCGCGCCTCCCTCGTCCGCTGCGACGGGTTTGGGCGTCGCGGCGGCCCGAGCGCTCAAAACCGGCGTCGCAGTCGCCGTTGCCACGGCTGCGCCGAGGAGCATGCGGCGCCGGGGCAGGTCAGCGTGGTTCACGGCGGGTGTGGGCGAGGCGGAGGGGCGGCGCTTCGTGTTCATACCCGTAAGAGTATCCGAAGATGAGCGATCGCGCACAGACGGTGGTTGCCTACGTGTTGCCCAAGCGCTTCTCGGTGAAAATGGGCGGCCGACTGGTTTTCCGTTTGCCCGTCCGTCTGGAGTTTTTGATGAGTTCCACTGCCTCTGCCTCTACCACCGCCGGCCCCACCCCGACTGCTCCGCTGCAGCACGAGCGCGATGACCGGGGCGTTCACACGCTGGTGCTCGATACACCGGCCAGTTTCAACGTGCTCTCCGAGGCGATGCTCGCCGCCTTGCAGCAGGCGCTGGACGCCGTGGCTGCCGACGAGGCTGCCCGGGCCGTCGTCCTTGCGGCGCGGGGTCGCGCGTTTTGTGCCGGGCACGACCTCAAGGAAATGAAGGCGCGCCCCGACGCGGCGTATTACCAGGATCTGTTTGCGCGCTGCTCGAGGGTCATGCTCTCGATACAGAAGCTGCCCGTGCCGGTGATCGCCCGGGTACAGGGGCTGGCGACGGCGGCGGGCTGTCAGCTCGTCGCGCAGTGTGACCTCGCGGTGGCTGCCACCGGCGCCCGTTTTGGCGTCAACGGCATCGACGTCGGCCTGTTCTGTGCCACGCCGAGCGTGCCGCTGGTGCGCAACGTGCCGGCCAAGGTGGCGATGGAGATGCTGCTCACCGGCATGTTCATCGATGCGCAAGAGGCACGTGCCCGCGGGCTGGTCAACCGGGTCGTCGAGGCCGAAGCGCTCGATGCCGAGGTCGAGTCGCTGCTGCAGGCCATCCTGGCCAAGCCGCGGGAAGCGATTGCCATGGGCAAAGAGGCGTTCTACCGCCAGCGCGAGATGGGCATCGAAGCGGCTTACCAGCTCGCCGGGCAGACGATGGCGTGCAACCTGGTCCATCCCGTGGCGCAAGAAGGCGTGCAAGCCTTCATCGAGAAGCGTAAGCCCCAGTGGTCACAATGAAGCTTGCCCCCGCGCGGTTCGAGGACTTCGATACCTGGCTTGCGGCGCTGTCCCGGCCGACTTCACTGATCGAGGTCGGTACCCTCATCTTGAGCGGCCTGCTGGCCTGGGCGCTGGTTGCCGCTTCGGCACGGCGGTTCCGTTCGGCGGGCAGTTCGGTGTTGCTCGGACGGCATGGGGTCGATGGTGTTTTGTTTCCGCTGCTGTGGTTGGTTTTTGCGGCCGGCGCGCGCGGGTTGTTGGAGCTTTGGCTGCGGCCGGCCATCTTGCATCTGGCGCTTGCGGCCTTGCTGGCTTTGGTGTTGATCCGGCTCGGGGTCAAGGTGCTGCAAGTCGCGGTCGGGCAGACGCCCTGGGTTCGCTTGCTCGAGCGCAGTATTTCCTGGTTGGCGTGGGGCGGCGTCGTGCTGTGGGCCAGCGGCTTGCTCAACGTGGTGCTGGAGGAATTGGACCAGGTGCAGTGGCGGCTCGGCGCGACCAAGGTGTCCTTGCGGACCTTGCTCGAAGGTTCTTTGACCGCGGGCGCTGTTCTGATTTTGAGCTTGTGGCTGTCCTCGGTGATCGAGGCACGTCTGCTGCGCGGCGCGAGCGGCTCGGACCTGTCTTTGCGCAAGGCCGCGAGCAACGCGCTGCGCGCGGCGCTGATGCTCATCGGTCTGTTGCTGGCGCTGTCCTCGGCCGGCATCGACCTCACGGCGCTGTCCGTGCTCGGCGGCGCCATCGGTGTCGGGGTGGGCTTTGGCTTGCAGAAGCTCGCGGCCAACTATGTCAGCGGCTTCGTCATTTTGGCCGAGCGCAGCCTGCGTATCGGCGACATGATTCGCGTCGATACCTTCGAAGGCCGCGTCACCGATGTGCGGGCGCGCTACACGGTGATCCGCTCGCTGAACGGGCGCGAGTCGATCGTGCCCAACGAGATGCTGATCACCAGCCGGGTGGAAAACCTCACGCTCGCAGACCCCAAGGTCTGGGCGACGACCACGGTTGCCGGCGCCTATGACAGCGATGTCGCGCTGGTCCAGAAGCTGCTCACCGAGGCGGCGCTGGCGCAGCCCCGGGTGTTGCGCGATCCGCCGCCGTCGGCGGCCTTGACGGCTTTTGGCGCAGATGGTCTGGAGTTCACGCTGGGCTACTGGCTGGCCGACCCCGAAAACGGGCAGATTTCCTTGCGCTCGGACATCAATATGGCGATCCTGGAATCCCTGCGCCGCCACGGCGTCGAGATCCCCTACCCGCAGCGCGTCGTCCATGTGCGGCCCGCGACGCCGGGGCCCGGCTGAACCGGTCTCTCGTGCGCCGCGCGTGCGCCATCCCGCGGGCTGAGAGGCTGAGGGAGAATTGGTCATGCCCGCTTTGACGCCCTAAAACACGCCCGAGGGCGTTGCAAATGCGCGCCGTAGCCCGAGCTACGGCTGTGCTTTGCGCCTACTCGGGCGCGTTTTAGGGCGCCCCTTCGGGCACGCCCAATTCCCCCTCAGCCTCTGATCCGACCCTGCCCTAAGTCTGGCTCCACCACCGTATAATCAAAAAATAGAACGGTCGTTCTATTTCTAACGCTGGCGAACCGTAGAATTGACGTTAACGTCAACTCATCGGCGTTACCCCTTTGCATCATCCTCGGAGCGGTCTCTCATGAAAATTCTTGTTCCCGTCAAGCGTGTCGTGGATTACAACGTCAAGGTCCGCGTCAAGTCGGACCAGTCCGGCGTCGATATCGCCAACGTCAAAATGAGCATGAACCCGTTTGACGAGATCGCCGTCGAAGAGGCCGTGCGCCTGAAAGAAAAAGGTATCGCTACCGAGGTGGTCGTGGTCTCCTGCGGAGTCGCGCAATGTCAGGAAACGCTGCGCACCGCGATGGCGATCGGTGCGGACCGCGCGATCCTGGTGCAAACCGACGCCGAGCTACAGCCGCTGGCGGTGGCCAAGCTGCTCAAGGCGCTGGTCGACCAGGAACAGCCCTCGCTGGTGATCCTGGGCAAACAAGCCATCGACGACGATGCGAACCAGACCGGGCAGATGTTGGCTGCGCTGGCCGACATGCCGCAGGCCACGTTTGCCAGCAAGGTCGAGGTCGATGCGGCCGCCGGCGTCGTGCGCGTGACCCGCGAGGTCGATGGCGGGCTCGAGACGCTCGAGGCCACGCTGCCGGCCGTCATCACGACCGATTTGCGTCTCAACGAGCCGCGCTACGTCACGCTGCCCAACATCATGAAGGCCAAGAAGAAGCCGCTCGATACGGTGACGCCCGAGGCGCTTGGGGTCGATGTCACGCCGCGCCTCAAGACCCTCAAGGTCTCCGAGCCGCCCAAGCGCAGCGCCGGGGTGAAGGTGCCGGACGTCGCCACCCTCGTCGATAAGCTCAAGAACGAAGCCAAGGTCATCTGACCGCCGCCTTTGCATTTCACGAACGAGAGGAAAACCGAACATGACCACACTCGTCATCGCCGAACACGACCACGCCGGCCTGCGCGGCGCGACCTTCAACACCATCACTGCCGCGGCCCAGTGCGGCGGCGACATCCATGTGCTCGTGGCTGGCTACAACGCTGCGGGCGCGGCCCAAGCAGCGGCCCAGATTCCCGGTGTGAGCAAGGTGCTCCACGCCGACGGCCCGTCGCTCGAACATGCGCTGGCGGAAAACCTCGCGGCTCAGGTGCTGGCGGTGGTGGGCGCGGGCAGTTACACCCACATCCTGTTCCCCTCGACGGCGGGCGGCAAGAACGTCGCGCCGCGCGTGGCGGCCAAGCTCGACGTGGCGCAGGTCAGCGACATCATCCGTGTGCATGCACCGGACACTTTCGATCGGCCCATTTATGCGGGCAACGCGATCGCCACGGTGCAAAGCCTCGATGCGGTCAAGGTCATCACCGTGCGCACCACGGGCTTCGATGCCGCACCGGCGACGGGTGGCAGCGCCGCGGTCGAGTCGGTTGCAGCCGTTCCCGATTCGGGCAAGAGCCGTTTCCTCGGCAGCGAGATCGCCCAAAATGACCGCCCCGATTTGACGGCGGCCAAGATCATCGTTTCTGGCGGGCGTGCACTGGGTAGCGCCGAGAAGTTCAATGAGGTGCTGCTGCCGCTGGCCGACAAACTCGGCGCGGCCATCGGTGCCAGCCGCGCCGCGGTCGACGCGGGCTACGCGCCCAACGACTGGCAGGTGGGGCAGACCGGCAAGATCGTGGCGCCCGAGCTGTACGTGGCGGTGGGGATCTCCGGGGCCATTCAGCACCTCGCCGGGATGAAGGATTCGAAGGTCATCGTCGCGATCAACAAAGACCCCGAGGCACCGATTTTCTCGGTCGCCGACTATGGGCTCGAGGCGGATCTATTCACGGCCGTTCCCGAACTCATCCAGTCTCTCTGAGCAGCGAAGGACATCAGGGCATCGATGTGATGCCCTTTTTTTGGCCATCAACAGCCCTTCATCGGAATTACCTGGAGTCACCATGAGCTATACCGCCCCTCTCAAGGACATGCTGTTCGACATCGCGCACCTCGCGCGCATCGATCAGATTGCGCAACTGCCCGGCTTCGAGGAAGCGGGTCTCGACACCGCACAGGCTGTGCTCGAGGAATGCGCCCGATTCAACCAGGACGTGGTGGCCCCGCTGAATCAGGAGGGCGACCGCAATCCCTCGTTTTTCCATGACGGCGAGGTCACGACCACGCCGGGATTCAAGGAGGCTTACCGTCAATACGCTGAAGGCGGTTGGCAGGGCCTGCAGCACCCGGTGGATTTTGGCGGGCAAGGGCTGCCCAAGACCATCGGTTCGGCCTGCAGCGAAATGCTCAACTCGGCCAACATGAGCTTTGCGCTGTGCCCACTGCTGACCGACGGCGCCATCGAAGCGCTGCTGACCGCTGGGTCGGATGCGCTCAAGGCCACCTACCTGGAGAAGCTGGTCAGCGGGCAATGGACCGGCACGATGAACCTGACCGAGCCCCAGGCCGGCAGCGATCTGGCGCTGGTGCGCACACGCGCCGAACCGCAGCCCGACGGCACCTACAAGATCTTTGGCACCAAGATCTTCATCACCTACGGCGAGCACGACATGGCCGAGAACATCGTGCACCTGGTGCTGGCCCGCGTGCAGGGTGCGCCGGAAGGGGTCAAGGGCATCAGCCTCTTCGTGGTGCCGAAGTTCCTGGTCAACGCCGACGGCAGCCTGGGCGCGCGCAACGACGTGCATTGCGTGTCCATCGAGCACAAGATGGGCATCAAGGCCAGCCCGACGGCGGTGTTGCAGTACGGCGACCATGGCGGCGCCATTGGCTACCTGGTGGGTGAGGAAAACCGCGGCCTCGAATACATGTTCATCATGATGAACGCGGCGCGCTACGCCGTAGGCGTGCAGGGCATTGCGATTTCCGAGCGGGCCTATCAAAAGGCCGCGCGCTACGCCCATGAGCGCATCCAGAGCCGCCCGGTGGACGGCAGCATCCCGGCCAGTGCGCCCATCGTGCATCACCCCGATGTGCGCCGCATGCTCATGACCATGCGCGCCGTGACCGAGGGCTGCCGGGCAATGGCAACGGTCGCCGCCGCCGCTTATGACGCTGCGCACCACCACCCCGATGCCGACGCCCGTCGGCAGAACCAAGCCTTCTATGAATTCATGGTGCCGCTGGTCAAGGGCTACAGCACCGAGATGAGCCTGGAGGTGACGAGCCTCGGCGTGCAGGTGCATGGCGGCATGGGTTTCATCGAGGAAACCGGCGCGGCGCAGTACTACCGCGACGCCAAGATCCTCACCATCTACGAAGGCACCACCGCCATTCAGGCCAACGACCTCGTGGGTCGCAAGACCGTGCGCGATGGCGGCCAGACGGCGCGCGCCATCGCCGCGCAGATCGAGGCGACCGAGGCGCAACTCATCCACAACGGCAGCGCCGATGCGGTCGCCGTGGCGCGGCGGCTCAAGGACGCGCGGGAAGCCTTCCTCGAAGTCGTTGACTTCATGGTCGCCCAGGCCAAGGGGAACCCGAACGCCGCCTATGCGGGTAGCGTCCCCTATCTCATGCTCGCTGGAAACCTGATGGCGGGCTGGCAACTGGCGCGCTCCCTGCTGTTGGCGCAGCAGGAAGCGGCAGCGGGTCATGATGCCGCGTTCATGGCGGCCAAGATCGTGACGGCCCGTTTCTACGCCGACCACATCCTCACACGCACGCTGGCCCAGCGTGTGGCCATCCTCGAAGGCGCCGCAAACGTGACGGCGCTGCCGGTCGACGCCTTCTGAACTTCAAAAACAAGAGCGCTTCGACGCCGTTTTACGCGGGCGGGGCGCCTGCTTCATTCATCATTCTTTGGAGACTGCCACCATGTCCCGACTTCCCGCCGTCTTGCAGCGCGTTCCGTTTCCGGTGATCGGCTCGCCGCTGTTCATCATCAGCAACCCCAAGCTCGTCATTGCGCAATGCACCTCGGGCATCGTGGGCTCGATGCCGGCGCTCAACGCGCGCCCAGCCTCGCAGCTCGACGAATGGCTTGCCGAAATCACCGAGGGGATCGAGGCCCACAACCGCGCCCACCCCGACCGGCCCGCCGCGCCGTTTGCGATCAACCAGATCGTGCACAAGAGCAATGACCGGCTCGAGCACGACATGGCGGTCTGCGCCAAGTACAAGGTACCGATCATCATCACCAGCCTGGGGGCCCGTGAGGACGTGAACCAAGCTGTGCACGGCTGGGGCGGCGTGGTCCTGCACGACATCATCAGCAACGTGTTCGCGCACAAGGCCATCGAGAAGGGCGCCGACGGACTGATCGCGGTCGCCGCAGGTGCGGGCGGCCATGCCAGCGTCAAGAGCCCGTTTGCGATGGTGCAGGAGATTCGGCAGTGGTTCGACGGGCCGCTGGCGCTCTCGGGGTCGATTGCCAGCGGCGGAGCGATTCTGGCCGCGCAGGCCATGGGCGCGGACTTTGCTTATGTGGGTTCGGCCTTCATCGCCACGCACGAGGCCCGGGCATCCGAGGGCTACAAGCAGATGATCTGCGAGAGCAATTCGGACGACATCGTCTACACCAATTACTTCACCGGTGTCCACGGCAACTACCTCAAGGGCAGTATCCGCAATGCCGGTATGGATCCCGAGCACCTGCCCGAAGCCGACCCGAGCAAGATGAACTTCGGCGGTGGCGGCGAAGCCAAAGCCTGGAAGGACATCTGGGGCAGCGGTCAGGGCATCGGAGCGATCAACGAGGTCGTGCCCGCGGCCACGCTGGTCGAGCGTTTCAAGCGCGAATACGCCGAAGCCCGCGCGCGGCTGTGCGCCTCCACCTGACCCGATCGTCTCCGTAAGCACGACTTGAGCCGCCTTCGGGCGGCTTTTTTGCGCCGGGCTCGGGCATACTCATGTCGTGCCTATGGTGGCGCGTGCAACCGGAGACGAATCGATGAGTATGCAGACCAAATACTTGTTGGGTGAAGGCCAGATGCCCCGGTTCTGGTACAACATTCAAGCCGACCTGCCCAAGCCCCTGCCGCCCGTGCTGCATCCGGGAACCTTGAAGCCGATCGGGCCCGACGACCTGGCGCCGCTCTTTCCCATGGAGCTGATTGCGCAGGAGGTCAGCACGGAGCGTGAGATCGAAATTCCCGAAGCCGTCCGCGACATTTACCGGCTTTGGCGGCCCAGCCCGTTGTTCCGGGCGCATCGGCTCGAAAAAGCGCTGGGCACGCCGGCCAAGATCTTCTACAAATACGAAGGGGTCAGCCCGGCGGGCAGCCACAAGCCCAATACGGCCGTGCCGCAGGCGTATTACAACGCCCAGGCCGGCGTGAAGCGTCTGACCACCGAAACCGGCGCCGGTCAGTGGGGTACGTCGCTGGCCTTTGCTGGCAACGTCTTCGGGTTGGAGGTTTTGGTGTTCCAGGTTCGGGTGTCCTACGACCAGAAGCCTTATCGGCGCGCGGTGATGGAAACCTACGGCGCTCGCTGCCTGCCCTCGCCGTCGACCGAGACCGAATATGGGCGCAGCGTGCTCGCGCAACGGCCCGACCATCCGGGCAGCCTCGGCATTGCGATTTCGGAGGCGGTCGAGCTCGCGGTTCAGCGCGAGGACACCAAATACGCCCTGGGCTCGGTGCTCAACCATGTGCTGCTGCATCAGACCGTCATCGGCCTCGAAGCCATGGAGCAACTGCAGATGGCCGATGTCTGGCCCGATGTGATCGTGGGTGCGACCGGCGGCGGCAGCAACTTTGCGGGCATCGCCTTCCCCTTCATCGGCCACGGCTTGCGGGGCGGCGCCAAGCCGCGCATCGTCGCGGTCGAGCCGGCCGCCTGCCCGTCGCTCACGCGCGGCAAATATGCCTATGACTTTGGCGATACCGGCCACATGACGCCGCTGACCAAGATGCACACGCTCGGCAGCACCTTCACGCCGCCGGGCTTCCATGCCGGTGGCCTGCGCTACCACGGCATGGCGCCGCTGGTGTCGCATCTGAAGGAACTCGGCCTGCTGGAGGCGACCGCCTACACCCAGGGGCAGTGCTTCGAGGCCGGTGTGCTGTTTGCGCGCGCCGAGGGCATCGTGCCTGCGCCCGAGGCCAACCACGCAGTGAAAGGGGCCATCGAGGAGGCCCTACGCTGCAAGCGCGAAGGCAAAAGCGAAGTCATCCTGTTCAACCTCTGCGGGCACGGCCACTTCGACATGGCGGCTTACCAGAAGTACTTTGCCGGTGAACTCAAAGACGAAGCCTACGACGAGCGGGAACTCGCCATGGCGCTTTCGGGCTTGCCCAGCGTGCCGGAACCGGTTTGAGGCCGAGGTACTGGGGGCGCGTCGGGGTGGACGGGAGCGGGTGGGGCGGTATGAACCGACGTCGCTGGATGATCGGCTGTGGCCTCGCAGGGCTTGCGACGTGGGCGCGGCCGGGCCATGCAGCAGCTTCGGGGGCGGCCGATCCCGCCGCGGCCCGTGTCTGGAGTTTTGCGGTGCTCAACCAGCGCACGGTTGCGGCCACTGCGGAGCTTTGGAACCCCATTCTGCAATGGGTCTCGAGGCGCAGCGGCGTGCATCTCACCCTGGCGATGGGCAAGACCGCGGTCGAGACGACGGAGCGGACCGTCGCCGGCGCGTTCGACTTTGCCTATACCAACCATCTGTTCACGCCCGAACGCCGCCAATTGGGCTGGCGGGTGCTGGTCCGTTTCAACCGGCCAGCGATACACGGGCAGATCGTGGTGCCGTCGACGTCGCCGCTGGGATCTCTGGTCGATTTGCAAGGTAAGACGGTGGTGTTCCCCTCGCGGGAAGCGGTCGTGGCTTATCACGCTCCTCGGCAAGCCCTGCACCGCGCCGGTGTGCGCGTGGTCGAACGGTTTGCGAGTCACCAGGAGGCGGCGATGCACCAACTGGTGAGTGGTGCCGCCGACGCGGCGGGGGTGAACGACACAGTCATGCGGGCGTATGCGCTGCGGGAAGGGTTCCGCTATAGGGCTCTGTGGACGTCTGCGCCCTTTCCCGACCTGCCCGTGATGGTCCATCCGCGCGTTCCAAACGAAATCGTCGCGCGCGTGCAAGCCGCGTTTTTGGCGATGGACGCCGACCGCGAGGGCCGACGCATCCTCGACGACGCCGGGGCTTTGCTCGCGGCCGATCACCCCCTGGCCTTCGTGCGCGCGCACGAGTCGGATTACGACGTATACCGCGCGCTCTGGGCGTCTGCGCCTGGGGTAGCACGATGAAGCGGCTGTGGTCACGGCTGTCGCTGCTCGCGCGCTTGTTGCTCGCCGTGCTGCTGGCCATCGGCTTGGCGGGAGGCTTGCGTTTGGCCTTGTTTTTTGGCGACGCCACTGCGCAGGCGCAGGCGCAACAAGCCCGCACCTTGGATTTGGCTGGCGAGCTGCTTGCGCCCTTGCTGGCCGAGGCCGCCGTGACGGGCGACTACGGAGCGGCCAGCGAGCTGATGCATCGGCTGGTCGATACGGATCCGGCGCTGGCGGAAGCGGAGTGGGTGTATGGCCGCAGCCGGTTGAAGGTGGCGGGGGTTTCTGAACCGGCGGTTTACCCGCGATGGTTCGAGACCCTGATCGGGCTCGAGGCACAGCCTCATGTGCGGCCGGTTCTTTGGGGTGACGTGGATTACGGACAACTGCTGCTGACGATCGACCCTGTTGGGCTGCGCAACACGATCTGGTTGGGGTTTCGGCACCAGATGCTGGCCATCGGCGCGGCGATGATGGCGGCCGCCGTTCTGCTGTCGGCGGTGCTGTTTTCTTCGCTGCAGGCGCTGCGCGCCATCCTCAGCGCGATGCGGCGCTTCCGGGTCGACTCTACGGTGCGGGCGCCGGTTCTGGGCAGCCCTGAGACCCGCACGCTCGCGGAAAACTTCAACCGCATGGCCGACGAAATCGCCGCGAACCTCGCGGCGCTGCGCGAGGCACGCGCGCACTGGCAAGGGTACGCGCAGTTGCACCAAGCGACCCTGCTCGCCATTGCCGACGCGGTGATCGTTTGCGACGCCGAGGGCCAGATCACGCAGATGAACGCCGTCGCCGAGCGTTTGACCGGATGGAGCCGTTCCAAGGCGACCGGCCGCGCGGCCCGAGAGGTCTTTCGTCTCGTCGATCCAGCCTCGGGCCTCGTCATGCCGGACCCGGTCGCCGCCGCGCTGCATTTGAGAGCCGCGATCGGCGGGCGGACGGGGACGGCCAGCCTCGAGTCGCGCGACGGCACCCTCTGGCCCGTCGAGGCCACTGCCGCGCCCATTCGAGACGAGGCTGGCGTCTTGCACGGCTGCGTCCTGGTCTTCCGCGATCGTACCCAGCAGGAACAAATCCAGCAGCGCCTGAATTGGCAGGCCTTGCACGACGCGCTGACCGGGCTGCCCAACCGGCTTCTGTTCGCCGACCGCTTGGCGCAGGCGATTGCGCGCAGCGAACGGCAGCCGCAGCTCATTGCGGTGTGCCTGTTCGATCTGGACCGATTCAAGCCGGTGAACGACCGCTTGGGCCACGCCGCCGGTGATGAACTCTTGCGGCAGGTGGCTCGGCGTGCGCAAGAGGTTTTGAGAGACACCGACACACTGGCGCGTTTCGGCGGCGATGAATTTGCGCTGGTGCTCCCCGATCTGCGCCACGTCGATGAAGCGGATTCGATTGCGCAGCGGCTGGTCGAGCGTTTGGCCGAACCGTTCGTCCTGGGTGCCGAGACGGTCGAAATCAGCGCATCGTTGGGCTATACCGTCTATCCCTTCGATCCGGGCGACCCCGATCTTTTGCTGCGCCAC
>NZ_JAEMQB010000060.1:0-8354 GCF_022759015.1 Tibeticola sp.
GACCGTGGTCGCCATGCACCATCCGCCGTTTCGCAGTGGCATCGAGCACATGGACCAAATCGGCTTACGCGAAGGCGGCGATGAACTCGCCCGGATCCTGTTGCGGCATAGCCAGGTTCGCCGGCTCATTTGCGGGCACCTGCACCGCCCGATTTTCAGTGTCTGGGGGGGCGTGCCCGCCCTGACGGTGCCATCGACGGCGCATCAAATCGCGCTCGACTGGCGCGAAGAGGGGCTGACGGCCTGGCGCAGCGAGCCGCCAGGTTTTGGGGTGCACCTGCTCGGAGAGGATGGGCACATCGTGAGCCATGTCGCCGCCAGTGGCGACTATGGGCCGGCTCATCCGTTCTGAATCTGGGCTACGCACACAACCCCTGCTGGGGTCGTGGGGCCGAAGGAATAGGCTGGTGCCCGGGGCCGGACTCGAACCGGCACGCCTCGCGGCGGGGGATTTTGAGTCCCCTGCGTCTACCAATTTCACCACCCGGGCGGGCAGGACTGAAGCCAAAATTATGGCACAGTGTCGGCATGAACTACCCGACGATTGAAGACGCGGTCGGCCACACGCCGTTGGTGGCCTTGCAGAGGCTCGGCGCGGAAGTCTGGCGACCGCGCCGCAACATCATCCTCGGCAAGCTCGAGGGCAACAACCCGGCGGGCTCGGTGAAAGATCGGCCAGCTCTGTCGATGATCCGCCGGGCCGAGGAGCGCGGCGAAATCCAGCCGGGCGACACGCTGATCGAAGCGACGAGCGGCAACACCGGCATCGCGCTGGCCATGGCCGCGGCCATACGGGGCTACCGCATGGTGCTGATCATGCCGGAGGACCTCTCCATCGAGCGGGCGCAGACCATGAAGGCCTTTGGGGCGGAACTCATCCTCACGCCCAAAAGTGGGGGCATGGAGTACGCACGCGATCTGGCCGACAAGATGGTGCGCGAAGGCAAAGGGCGCGTGCTCGACCAGTTCGCCAACCCCGACAACCCGCGCATCCACTATGAGACGACAGGCCCGGAGATCTGGGAGCAGACCCAGGGGCGGATCACGCATTTCGTCAGCGCCATGGGGACGACGGGGACGATCACGGGCGTGTCGCGCTTCCTTAAGGAGAAAAATCCGGCGGTCCGCATCATCGGGGCGCAACCGTCCGAGGGTTCGCGGATTCCGGGTATCCGCAAATGGCCACCCGAATATCTGCCCAAAATCTACGACCCGAAGGCGGTCGATGAGCTGGTCTACGTCAGTCAGGCCGATGCCGAGGAGATGTGCCGGCGCCTTGCGCGCGAGGAGGGGATCTTCGCGGGCATTTCGGCTGCGGGCGCCTGCTGGGTTGCCCAGCAAATCGCGGCCTCGGTCGAGGATGCGACCATCGTGTTCGTCGTGTGCGACCGCGGTGACCGCTATCTCTCCACCGGCGTTTTTCCGGCATGAGCGATCGGCCAAGGGCAAGGCCAGACGCCGAGCGTGGTACTCGGTGGGGGCGTTGGTCGAACTGGCTTCGGCAGGCTTTCCTGCTCTTCCTTAGAATGGCCCGAAGCCAAAGGAGTTACGCTGTATGAACATCGACAAGGAGATCGACACCCGCGGGCTCAACTGCCCGTTGCCGATTCTCAAGGCCAAGAAAGCATTGTCCGAACTTCAAAGCGGCCAGGTGCTGCGCGTCGTCTCGACGGACGCGGGTTCGGTGCGCGACTTCCAGGCCTTCGCGCGCCAGACCGGCAACGAATTGGTCGAGCAGCAACAGACCCCTGCGGGCGAATACATCCACGTCTTGCGTCGGCGTTGACGCAAGGTCGAGCCGGGGGCGAGCGCCAGAGCCGATTCCCGGTGTGCACGGCGCCCGAAACGGGGCTCAGCCTCTCAGCCCGTGTTGCGCAAGCCCGCCGCGATGCCGTTGATGGAAATATGGATGCCGCGCCGCACGCGCTCGTCATCGGCACCGCTGCGATAGCGGCGGACCAATTCCACCTGCAAGTGGTGCAGCGGATCGATGTAGGGAAAGCGGTTTCGGATGGAACGCGCCAGTGCGGCATTGCCACTGAGGCGCTCGGTCGCGCCGGTGATGCGTTCCAAAGCGTCGATGGTGCGCTTCCATTCGGTCTCGATCGCGGTGAAGATGCGCCGGCGCAGGCGCGCATCGGGGAGCAGCTCCGCATAACGCGACGCCAAGCCCAGGTCGCTCTTGGCGAGCACCATGTCCATGTTCGAGAGCAGGGTCCGGAAGAAGGGCCACTGGCGGTACATCTTTTGCAAGAGCGCGAGCGCACGCTCGCGCTCGGGCGCGCTGGGCCGCTCGAGGAATTGCGCCACCGCTGACCCAAAGCCATACCAGCCCGGCAGGGTCAGCCGGCATTGCCCCCAGCTGAAGCTCCAGGGGATGGCGCGCAGGTCTTCGATGCGCTGGCTGGCGCGCCGGGAGGCCGGACGCGAGCCGATGTTGAGCTCGGCGATCTCCCGGATCGGTGTGGCGTTGAAGAAGAAGCGCTCGAACCCCGGCGTTTCGTAGACCAGATCCCGATAAGCCTGCATGCTCGATTCCGACAACTGCGCGGCGGCCTGGAGAAAGGCGGGTGTGGCGGCTCGGGTGGGTTGCAGCAGGCTCGCCTCGAGCGTGGCCGCAACCAGGGTTTCGAGGTTGCGTCGCCCGATTTCGGGGTTGGCGTATTTGGAATTGATGACCTCGCCCTGCTCGGTCAGGCGGATCTGGCCGCGAACGGTTCCGGGGGGTTGGGCGAGGATGGCTTCATAGCTCGGGCCGCCGCCGCGACCCACCGTGCCCCCGCGCCCGTGGAACATGCGCAGCCGCACCGGCCGCCCCGAACGATGGAGTTCGTCGAAGAACTCGACCAAGGCGATTTCCGCGCGGTAGAGCTCCCAGTTGCTGGTGAAGATGCCGCCATCCTTGTTGCTGTCGGAGTAGCCTAGCATCACGTCTTGCTCGCCGCCCGAACGCTCGATCAGGTCGAGGACGCCTGGGAGCGCATAGAAGTCCCGCAGGATGTCGGTGGCGTGACGCAGATCGGCGATGGTTTCGAACAGCGGCACGACGATGAGCCGCGCCGAGCCCTCGCCGTCGAGCGTGCCGCGCATGAGCCCGACCTCTTTTTGCAGCAGCAGCACCTCGAGCAGGTCGCTGACCGTCTCGGTGTGGCTGATGATGTAGTGCCGAATGGCTGCCGTGCCGTAGCGGTCGACCATGCGGCGCGCGGTTTCGAACACGGCGAGTTCGCTGCGGGTGCGCTCGGAGTAGTCCGCGTCGGGCACGCGTAGGACGCGCGCGTCCGAGAGCAGGCGTTGCAGCAGTTCCTGCCGCGCGCGTTCATCGAGCGCTTCGTAGTTCGGGGCCACCCGCGCCACGCGCAACAGTTCGGCCACGACCGCTTCATGCTGATCGGAGCTTTGCCGCAGGTCGATCGTGGCGAGATGGAAGCCAAAGACTTCGACGGCGCGGATCAGGCCGCGCAGACGTTGCGGAATCAAGGCCTCGCCGTGATGCGCGCGCAGCGAGGTTTCGATGATGCGAAGCTCGGCCAGGAACTGCGCGGCGTCGGGGTACGGGTTTTGCGGTGCCACCGCGTGCCGCGCGGCCTCGCCGCCGCTGAGCGCCTTGAGGGTGGCTGCCAGCCGCGCGTAAACCCCGGTGAGCGCGCGTCGGTAGGGCTCGTCGGCCCGGTGCGGGTTGCGGTCGGGCGATTGATCGGCCAGCGCCTGCATTTCGGGCGTCACCGCGACGAGTCGGGTCGACATCGAGAGCTCGGCGCCGAGATGGTGAACTTCGGTGAGGTAGTAGCGCAGCGCGAGATCGGACTGCCGCGACAGCGCGTAAGCGAGCGTCTCGGCGGTGACGTTGGGGTTGCCGTCGCGGTCGCCTCCGATCCACTGACCCATGCGCAGAAAGGCCGCCACGGAGGACTGGCCGAGCGCGTCTTCGAGGTCGGCGTAGAGGCGTGGGATTTCGCGCAGGAAGGTCGTCTCGTAGTAGCTCAGCGCGTTTTCGATCTCATCGGCGACGGTGAGCTTGGAAAAACGCAGCAAACGCGTTTGCCAGAGCTGGACGATGCGCGCACGCAAGGCGGCTTCGTTGCGAGCCAATTCCTTGGGCAGCAGCGCGTCGCGGCTCAGGCCCTGCGCGGCGGAGCGGGCACGGATCTCGTCGCGCTCGGCGAGCAGCCGGGCGATGCTGCGTTCGGCGTCGAGGATGCTCTTGCGCTGCACCTCGGTCGGGTGGGCGGTCAGCACCGGGGAGATGTAGGCGTGCTCGAGCGTGCGGGCGATGGTCTGGGCGTCGATGCCGTGGCCGTGCAGGCGACGCAGCGCGTGTTCGAGTGAGCCTTCTTGCCAGCGACCCGCGCGTTCGTAGACGGCGCGCCGTCGGATGTGATGCCGGTCCTCGGCCAGGTTGGCCAGGTGGCTGAAATAGGTGAACGCGCGAATGACGCGAACGGCTTGCTCGCTGCTGAGGCTTTTGAGCCGCCGCTTGAGCGCCGCGTTGGCCGCCTGGTCGGCGTGGCGGTGAAAGGCCACCGACAAGCGTCGGATCTGCTCGACGAGGTCAAAAGTGTCGTCCCCTTCCTGCTCGCGGATGACGTCACCGAGCAGACGCCCCAAGAGGCGAATGTCTTCGATCAAGGGACGCTCGGCGTCGCTCGCAGCGTGACGGGCGGGCGTGGAGGAACGGGCGGGGGACGGGCGGGCGGCCGGTGCGGATTCGGAGGGGGCGGTCATCGGGTTGGGCAGGATTCGACCCACGGGTCGAGACCCGCTGGCCGATGGGGTCGACAAGAGGTCCGGCTGCACCGGACCCGGTTTCACGCCAAGCCCCTGCGGGGCTGGTGCGAAGCGCACATGCTAGCATCAACGCTCGTTTTGGCATGCCTCTTGGAGGATCGATTTTGACGTCCGCCCCTTCGTCTCTGGTCATTGCGACCCGGGAAAGCCGCTTGGCCCTGTGGCAGGCGGAACACGTCCGTGCGCGTTTGCAGTCGCTGGGTTTCGGCGTCGAGTTGCTCGGAATGACCACGCTCGGCGACCAGATCCTCGACCGCACCCTGAGCAAGGTCGGCGGCAAGGGGCTGTTCGTCAAAGAGCTCGAGGTGGCGCTGGCCGAGGGGCGGGCGGACCTCGCCGTGCATTCGCTCAAAGACGTGCCCATGGATTTGCCCGAGGGCTTCGCGCTGGCCTGTGTCATGGCGCGGGAAGATCCGCGGGACGCCTGGGTGTCGGCGGTCTGCGCCGGGCTCGAGGACTTGCCCGCGGGTGCGGTGGTCGGGACCTCGAGTCTGCGCCGCACCGTGCTGCTGCGCGCGCGGCTGGCCGAGCTGGGTCGCTCGGACGTGCGCATCGAGCCCCTGCGCGGCAACCTCGACACGCGGCTGCGCAAGCTCGACGAGGGCCAATATGCGGCCATCGTCCTCGCCGCGGCCGGCCTCAAACGGCTGGGTTTGGGCGCACGCATCCGGCGCATCTTCGAGCCCGACGAAATGCTGCCGTCGGCTGGCCAGGGCGCGCTGGGCATCGAAATCCGCGCCGATCGCCATGATCTCGAAGCCGCTTTGGCGCCGCTGGCCGATGCCGCAACCTGGCTTTGCGTCAGCGCCGAGCGGGCGGTGAGCCGTGCGCTCGGTGGCAGCTGCTCGATGCCCTTGGCGGCCCATGCGGTGCTCGACGGCGGCACGCTCAAGCTGTCGGCCGCCTGGGGCGACCCCGAAGGCGTCGCGCCGCTGCTGCGCGCCGAGGGCAGCGCTGAAGTCGGCGATTCCGCGCAGGCCGAGGCGCTCGGCATGCGCGTGGCGGCAGACCTTCGCTCTCAGGGCGCGCGGTGATGGCGCCGCGGCAGCCGGGTTGCGCGGCGCGATGACGATGCCGGTTGCGATCGTCACCCGGCCTGAGCCGCAGGCCGCGCGCTGGGTGCGCTCGCTCGAGACTCTGGGCATCTGGGCCTGGGCCTTGCCGCTGCTCCAGATCGGTGCGGTGTCGCCCACGCCCGCACTCGAGGCCGCGCGCGAGCAGCTCGGCGCCTACGACGCCGTCATGTTCGTCAGCGCCGCGGCCGTGGCGCATTTTTTGGGATCAAAACCGGGCCATGCCAGCGTGAATTGGTCTTCGATAGCTCTGAAAACAAGAGCGTGGGTGACCGGCCCGGGGACGCGGCGGGCCTTGCTGGAGCGTGGTTGGCCGGCCGAGCGCATCGACGCGCCCGCGTTGCAGGCGGGCGCGTTCGACTCCGAGGCGTTGTGGCAGCAGGTCAGCCCCCGGGTGCACCCCGGTCTGCGGGTACTGATCGTTCGCGGCGGCGATGCCCAAGGGCGGCCGGAGGGGCGTGAATGGCTCGCCGATCGGCTGCTCGCGGCGGGTGCGCTCGTCGACGGGGTGGTTGCGTATCGACGATTGGCGGCCGAGCTGGGGCTGGAGGAGATCGCCCTCGTGCAGTGGGCCTTCGACCATCGGGCGGTTTGGGTGCTGAGCAGCACGCAGGCGCTGGGCGTGCTGCGCCGGAGGCTGCCCGACGCGCCTTGGCAACGGGCACGCGCTCTGGCAACCCATACGCGGATCGCCGAGGCGGCACGGGCGCTCGGATTCGGCTCGGTCGCCTTGTGCCCGAGCGACCCCGCGGCCGTTGCCGCGTCGATAAAATCGTGGCAATGAACGAGCCAGCGCCGCACAGCCCCGATGCCAGGCCCTCGGATGCGCCGCACGAGGGCGCTGCTGTTGTGCCGCAGGCGGCAGCAGGCGCATCCCGTGCGCTGTGGCGGCAGCCTTGGTTTTGGTTGACGCTGGCCTCGGGGCTGGCGCTTGCCAGTAGCTTTTTCCTGTGGCAGAAAGTTTCGGGCATGGCCGAACAGCTCGCCCGCCAAAGTGCCGAGGCCACCGCCCAGTCCATCGAGGCACGAACGCTGGCGCGGCAAGCGCTCGACCAGGCGCGCGACGCCGCGTCGCGGCAGGCGGTGCTCGAGGCTCGCCTGGCCGAAGTTTCCTTGCAGCGCAGCCAGATCGAAGAGTTGCTCCAGACCCTGTCGCGTTCGCGTGACGAAAACCTCATCGTCGACATCGAGGCGGCGATCCGGCTCGGCCAGCAGCAGGCGGAACTCACCGGCAGTCCGCAACCGCTGCTCGCTCAGCTCAAGAGCGCCGAGCAGCGACTGGCGCGTGTGGCCCAGCCGCGACTCGCCCCGCTGCAGCGTGCGCTCGCCCGTGACATCGACCGCATACGAAGCGCCAACCTGCCGGACACGCCAGCCTTGCTGGTCAAGCTCGACGAACTCGTGCGGCTCGTCGACGAAATCCCGCTGGCCGCCGATCCGCCGCCCCGCAGCCAGGGGCGGGCGGCGGCCGATGCGCCGCCGCTTCGGGCCGAAGACCCACTGTGGCAGCGCTGGCTCGCGCGCGTCTGGCAGCCGTTCCAGGGCCTGGTTCGGGTCTCGCGCATCGCGCAGCCCGAGGCCGCGTTGCTCTCGCCTGAACAGGGCTTTTTCCTGCGCGAAAACCTCAAGCTTCGCATCATCAACGCGCGGTTGGGGCTGCTGGCGCGCCAACATGCGGCGGCGCGCGCCGATCTGGCTGCTGCGGCGGACCTGATCAACCGCTATTTCGACCCCGCGTCGAAGAAGACCCAGTTGGCTGCCACGCTCTTGCAGCAAATCCAGAGTCAGATGCGCAGCGCCGAGCTGCCGCGGGTCGACGAAACGCTGGCCGCGCTGGCCGCCGCCGCAGGAGCCACGCGTTGACCGGCTCGGCTGATCGTCGTTGGTGGCTCCCATGCGCATCGTGATTCGCCTGCTCATCCTTTTCGCGGTGGCCGTCGCGCTCGCCCTGTTCGCCGGGGAGAACGCGGCGACCGTGAGCGTGTTCTGGCCACCTTGGCGGGTCGATCTGTCGCTCAATCTGGTGCTGCTCGGGCTCGTCGTCGGCTTTGCGCTGCTCTACGCCGCCCTGCGCGCCCTCGGCGCCCTGCGGGCGCTGCCGGCCCAAGCGCGTGCCTGGCGTTTGCAGCAGCGCGAGCGCGCTGTGCATCGCTCGCTGCACGATGCCTTGGCCTGGGAGCGCTCAGGGCGTTACACGCGGGCGCGGCGTTCGGCCCTCGAAGCCCTCGGACGCCTGCAATCGCCCGACCTGGCTCGGGCTTTGGGCGCGGAAACGGCCGTCGCGCTGCGGGCGCAGGCGCACCTGGCCGCAGCCGACGCGTCGCATGCGCTGCGGGACCACCGCGCGCGCGACGAGCATCTGCAGCAGATTCTGAATCCGCCCCAAGAGGGGCCGAGTGCCGTCGCCGCCGCGCCTGCGGTATGGGCCGAGGCCGCGCGCTTGCGGGCGGCCCAGTGGGCGCTGGATGACAACGATGCCGCGGCCGCCCTCGA
>NZ_JAEMQB010000117.1:0-11506 GCF_022759015.1 Tibeticola sp.
GCGCCGGTGGCCGGGTTGTAGACGGGGGCGCTGCGGCTGCCGCCCGGAACGAGCTGGCCGTCGATGAGGTGGAGCACGGTGTTCATGGCAAACGGAGGGGCGAAAGAATAGAAACGTGGGTAATTGAAATCTCAGGCGCTGGGGACAAGGCTGTGGACAATCTGGGGGTGGCGTGCGCATATGCCCCCTGCGGCCTGTGTACAAGCTGTTCGCAGGCTGTGGGCGGGGTAGGCCGTGGCAGGCCGCCGCACGGGCCCTGAATGAGCCTTTTGCCTGATCCCCCAGCGTGAAATGGTGAGTAGGTGCTATCAAAAAATGATCATGCAGTTTCGTTCAGCGTTTCGCCGAGGGCGTCGACCAAGCGGTCGATCTCGGCTTCGGTGCTGATGAAGGGCGGCGCGAGCTGGATGGTGTCGCCGCCGTAGCGCACATAGAAGCCTTTCTGGAGCATGGCCATGGCCACCTCGTAGGGCCGGCGCGCGGGCTCGCCCGGGTGCGCGGCCAGCGTGAAGCCGGCGGCCAGGCCGTAGTTGCGGATGTCGGCCACATGCCGCGCGCCGCGCAGGCCGTGGACCGCCGCTTCGAAGCGCGGCGCGAGCTCGCGCACACGGCCCACGGCGTCTTCGCGCTCGAGCAGGTCGAGCGCGGCCAGCCCCGCGGCGCAGGCCACGGGGTGGGCCGAGTAGGTGTAGCCGTGGGCGAACTCAAGCAAGTACTCGGGCCCACCGGCGGCCATGAAGGTGTCGTAGATCTCCTGCCGCGCCACCACCGCGCCGAGCGGCTGCGCGCCGTTGGTGACCTGCTTGGCGATGTTGAGGATGTCGGGCACGACGCCGAAGGCTTCGGCCCCAGTCCACGCGCCCGCGCGGCCGAAGCCGGTGATGACCTCGTCGAAGATCAGCAGAATGTCGTGCTGGGTGCAAATCTCGCGCAGCCGTTGCAGATAGCCCACCGGCGGAATGACCACGCCGGCTGACCCGGAAAACGGCTCCACGATCACGGCGGCGATGTTGCTCGCGTCGTGCAGGTTGATCAGGTCGAGCAGCCGGTCGGCCAGCGCCGCGCCGGCGTAGGCGCCTTGCGGCTCGGCCGGCGGTTGGCCGCGGAAAAAGCTGCCCGCGGGCGGCTGCGTGTGCGGCAGATGGTCGGCCTCGACGCCTTGGCCAAAGGGTTTTCGGTTGCCGACGATGCCGCCGACCGAGATGCCGCCGAAGGTCACGCCGTGGTAGCCCTTCTCGCGCCCAATGAGCCGCGTCTTGCTCGCCTGGCCGCGGGCCCGCCAATAGGCGCGCGCCATCTTGAGCGCGGTGTCGGCCGCTTCGGACCCCGAGCCGGCGAAGAACACCCGGTTGAGCCCCGGCGGCATGAACGCCACGATGCGGTTGGCCAGCGCGAATGAGAGCGGATGGCCGAACTGAAACGCCGGCGAGTAGTCGAGCTGCGCGACTTGCCGCGCCACCGCCGCGCTGATCTCGCGCCGGCCGTGGCCCAGGCCCGTGCACCACAGGCCGGAGAGGCCGTCGAAGATGCGTCTGCCGTCGGCGTCGCGGTAGTACGCGCCTTCGGCGGCCACCATCAGGCGCGGGTGCGCTTTGAATTCGCGGTTGCCGGTGAAGGGCATCCAGTGCGCGGCCAGCCAGTCGGCGTCGGTGCGCACGGGCACAGTGCTGAGGGCTTGGGCGTCGGTGAGGTCCATGGCGGCGGGCTCCGGGGGCGCGTGGAAGCAATGCACGGATTCTCGAATCCGCCGATACTTTTGTAAATCATCATTCATCCATGTTCACTTGACGTTTCATGCAAGTAAAGCCACCGCGCCGGGCCGTGCTGGGCGCTCTCAGTGACGCGGACATCCGCCTTTTGCGCGTCTTTCGCGCCGTGGCCGACTGCGGCGGCATGGCCGCGGCCGAGCTCGAACTCAACATCGCCACCTCCACCATCAGCCGCCACATCAAAGACCTGGAGACGCGGCTGGGCCTGACGCTGTGCCGGCGGGGGCGCGGCGGCTTTGCGCTCACGCCCGAGGGCGAGCGCGTGCATGCCGAAACGCTGCGCCTGCTCGCCGCCACCGACGCCTTCCGCGCCAGCATCGACGACCTGCACCAACGCATGGGTGGCGAACTGCATGTGGCGCTGTTCGACAAAACCGCCAGCAACCCGGCGGCGCAGATCGCGCAGGCGCTGGCGGCCTTTCGCGCGCAGGCCAGCGACGTGCATCTGAATCTGCATGTGGGCACGCTCAGCGCCATCGAGCGCGGCGTGATGGACGGCCAGTTTCAGCTCGGCATCATCCCCGAGCACCGCCGCTCGCAAAGCCTGCGCTACGACGAACTCTTTGGCGAAACCATGCGGCTCTACTGCGGCGTGACGCATCCGCTCTGGGGCGCGGACGACGCCACGCTCGACTGGACGAGCGTGGGCGCCCACGCGTTCGCCGGCCTGGGCTACCACTCGCCCAACATGGAGGTGGTGCATGCGCGCGGCTGGAAGCGCGCGGCCACCGGCTTTGATCAAGAGGCGGTGGCCACGCTGATCCTGAGCGGCGCCTTCATCGGCTTCCTGCCCGACCACTACGCCGCCGCCTTCGTGCAGTCGGGCCGCATGCGCGCGCTGGCCCCCGAGCGCCTGGGTTACGACTGCATGTTCTCGGCCATCACCCGCCGCTCGCCCGCGCCTTCGCGCGCCACCGCCTTGCTCCGCGCGTGTCTGGTGCAAGCCCACGCCGGCGCGCGAGGGTCTGATGCGGCGGCGGCCTAAACTGTGCCAATGAACACCGCAGTTTCTAATCTTGTGCCCGCCCCAGACCCCGGCCGATGCCCGGTGTGTGGCCAGCCCAACGGCTGCGCGATGGCGGTCGAGCGCGCGGGCGGTGAGCCGCAGCCCCCCTGCTGGTGCACCCGTGCGAGCTTCAGCGCCGAGCTGCTCGCGCGCATTCCCGCCGCAGCGCGCGGCAAGGCTTGCGTCTGCGCGGCGTGTGCGGGCGCCTCAAGGCTTGTGGTCGCTGGCACTTCCAGACGTTGCGAGGGCGCGTAAGCGCTCGATGGCGCGTGTGTAGCGCATCTTGGCGGCCGAGAGGCCAAGGTTCATGACCTCGGCAATTTCTTGAAACTCGAGTCCGACGAGCAGCCGCAGCAGCACGAGCAAGCGATCCTCCGGCGCAAGCGCCGCGAGTAGGCGCTCGCTGTCGATGCGGGCCTCGGTGGCTGCGATCCCATCGACGGGGTCGACGAGGTGCTCGACCGCGTCGCCGCCGTCCAGGCTGTGCGTGTTTGCATGCGCGGCGGCTCGGCGTTGCTGGTCGATGCACGCATTGGCGGTGAGCCGCCAAAGCCAGGTCGTGAACGCCGAATCGCCCCGAAAGCGCGGCAGTTCAAAGAACACCTTGAGCATGGCGTCCTGCGCCAAGTCTTCGGCCTCTTCGGGCGTAGACGCGAAGCGTCGGGCAAGCGCGCGTATGCGGCTGCCGTGGCGGTGCATCAGCGCTTCGTATGCCCCCGTGCGGTAAGGCAGCTCGGTGCGCGCCTGCGCGACGAGCTGGGCGTCATCGAGGGCATCGAATCGGTCCGCGGCGAGCGCGCCGTCACCGCAGGATGCTGACCTCATCGGCGATGAGGCGCGAGTTCGCGACGCTGACGTAACGGTCGGCGTCGAGCGCTAGCAGGGTTTTCACGGTGCCCACTTCCCGAACCGTGGCGGTACGCCCATTCCATTCGATCCGATCGCCTTCTTTGAGGAGGTCACGCAAATACACGCCACTGATGATTTCGCTCGACAGCGTGCGGGTGCCCAGACCCAGCGACAGCGCGAGGGCAACACCGGCGGCTGCCAGCAGCACGCCAAGAACTTCCTGCAGCAGCACGATGCGGATGTCGAGCTGGTCCACCGCCATCAGCACCACCAGCGCCGAGAGCACACCCATCGTCACCCGTGCCAGCGTCGGGGCGTACTCGACCCCGGCATTGTCTGCGGCGTGGCGCACCAAGCCGGCGAGCCAACTCGCAGCCAGCAGTCCCAGAACCAAGACCACGATGGCGGCGACGAACTTCGGCAAAAACAGCATGACCTGAGCCACGGCCTGACCTGCGGCGGCCAGGCCCAATGCGTCCGCTGCCGAAATGGCAAAAGCCAGCAGAACAAAGGCGAAGGCGACGGAGCCCAGCAAGGCCGAAATCGGCCGCTCCAGGCCCCACTGTTGGGCGAACGACGCCAAGCCCGAGCGCTCGGCCAGACGATCCGCTCCCAGGCGCGAGAGCACGGAGCGAACCACCGCCCCGGCCAGTTTGGCCAGCAGGTAGCCGGCCAGCAGCAGCGCCAGCGCGCCGACCAGGTTGGGGGCCAGCGCAGCAAGGCGCTGGTACAGAGCGACCAGCGGGTCGGTCATCCAAGCAAGCGTTTGATTGGCGGTTTCCATCTTTCGTTTTCCTCCTTGTTCGATTGAAAAAAGCCATCACCGTCGGATCGATCCCGCCTGCGACAGCCGATGCAGCCGCGCCGCCGCCGGTGCGAGTAAGCGCGCGAGCGCCAGCCAGATCCGGCCGAGCAGCAGCGTCGTGACGTTGCGCGCAGCAACCCGACGCTGTGCGCGTCGCAGCACCACGGCTGAGCTGGCGACCGCGGGAATGCTGTCTTGCAGTTCACGCGCCAACTGGGCTTCGAACGGATCGGCTGGTGTGTTCATCGTGTCCTCTCAGGCGCAGCCACCCGCCGCGCAGGTGGATCGAAACCGGAGTTCACCCCGTGCGCGTCGGACCTACCGGACGCGGGCCATCACAGGGATTCAGTCTCTTAGACGCACGGGCGACGCGAAAAGTCACATGCGCGGTGCCTAGGCCGTACACTGGATTGAGGGCAAGGCGGGACCAATTTTTTGAGCGCCGCGGCCCGTCGTTTCTGGATCATGATGCCTCCCAATTCAGCCGAAGCCGGAACCCTCGCTGCGCTGCAAGCGCGGCACGGCGCGCGCTACCGTTGGCTTTTGCTGCTGACGGTGATGGTGGGCACGATGGCATCCGTCATGTCGTCGACGGTCGTGAATGTGGCCATTCCGGACCTGTCGCGGCACTTTGGGCTCGGGCAGGAGCGCGCGCAATGGGTCACCAGCGGCTTCATGGTGGCGATGACGGTGTCGATGCTCACCACGCCCTGGCTGCTCGCGCGGCTCGGTTATCGGCGCACCTACGGGCTGTGCATGGGATTGCTGCTCGCCGGCGGGGTGGTCGGGGGGCTGGCGAATGCGTTTGGGCTGGTGTTGGCGGCGCGCGTGGCGGAAGGCTTGGCCGCCGGCGTGGTGCAGCCGATTCCGGCCATCATCATCCTGCGCGCCTTCGCGCCTGAGGAACAAGGGCGCGCCAGCGGGCTCTTTGGCATGGGCGTGGTGCTGGCGCCCGCGCTCGGGCCGAGTGTGGGCGGGGTGTTGGTCGATGCGTTGGGCTGGCGTTCGATCTTTTTCATGGTGGTGCCGCTGTGCCTGCTCTCGCTCGCCCTGGCGCGACGCTACGTGCCGGTCACGGCGCCGGGCGGCGTCGCGGCGGGTCGCTCGGCCGGCTTCGACGGCGTGGGTCTGGCACTGGCCAGCGGAGCCACGCTCGCGCTGCTCAACGGCCTCGTGGCGCTGCACGGCGGCCCGCGGGGCGAAGCCGCGGCGCTGCTCGGCGGGGCCGCGGCGAGCACGCTGGGCTTCGTGCTCTGGCAGCGTCGGCTGCTGCGCCGCCATGCGCACCCGGCCACTCAGCTGCCCCCGGCTCCGCCGCCGCTCATGAATCTGCGCTTGTTCGGGCACCGGCCGTTTGCGTTTGGCGCCATCGTGGCCTTCATCTACGGCACGGCGCTGTTTGGCTCGACCTATCTGCTGCCGGTCTACATGCAGATGGGTCTTGGGCTCACGCCCGCCTTTGTGGGCACCATTTTGCTGCCGGCGGGCATCGTGCTTGCGGTGGCGATTGCGCTGGTCGGACGCCTGGCCGACCAGCAGCCCACGCACCGCTTGGTGAGCTTCGGGCTCGCCTTGCTGGCCGCATCGTTTGCGCTGATGCCCACGCTCGGCCCTGCGAGTGCGATCGGCTGGCTGATGGCCGATGCGATTCTGGGGCGCATCGGGCTGGGTTTCATCCTGCCCTCGCTGAACCTCGGCGCCATGCGGGGGCTGCCGCACGAGCTGATTCCGCAGGGCTCGAGCGTCATCAATTTCATGCGCATGCTCGGCGGCGCCGTGGGCGTGAGCCTCTGCGGCATCGTGCTCGAATGGCGCCTGGCCGCCCACGGTGCAACGCTCGCCCAGCCCGGCCCGAGTGCCGCGCGCTTGGCGGCCTTCGACGAGGTGTTCATACTGCTCGCGGCGCTGTGCGCGCTGGCGCTCGTGGCGGCCTGGCAAATGCGCATGAGGCCACAGCGCGGGGGGTGAAGGGCTGGCGAGCGCGCCACACGCTACGCTTTCGGTAGCATAAGCGCAGCGTTTTACGCGGGGTTATGTCTGTTTTGGCTCGGAAACAGCCGCCTCCAGCGCATCGATGAAGCATGCGGCCACGTCGAAGCCGGTCTGGGCGGTGATTTCCTGGAAACAGGTCGGGCTCGTGACGTTGATCTCGGTCATGCAGTCGCCGATGATGTCCAGGCCCACCAGAAGCAGGCCGCGGCGGTGCAGCTCCGGCCCGATGGTTCGGGCGATTTCGAGGTCACGCGCCGAGAGCGCTTGTGCCACGCCCTTGCCGCCCGCGGCGAGGTTGCCGCGAATTTCGCTGCCCTGGGGGATGCGCGCCAGGGCGTAGGGCGCGGGCTCGCCCGCGATCAGCAGCACACGCTTGTCGCCCTGGGTGATTTCGGGCAGGTAGCGCTGCACCATCAGGCTTTGCGCGCCGCCGCGGTTGAGCGTTTCGATGATGCTGCCCAGGTTCAGCCCGTCGGGCCCGACGCGAAAGATGCCCATGCCGCCCATGCCGTCGAGCGGCTTCAAGATGATGTCGCGGTGCGCGGCATGGAAGGCGCGCACGTCGGCGGCGCTGCGCGTGACCAGGGTTTCGGGAATCAGCTCGGGCCACTCCAGGATGGCGAGTTTTTCCGGATGGTCGCGCAGCGCACGGGCGCGGTTGAACACCCGTGCGCCTTCACGCTCGGCCTGCTCGAGCAGGTGCGTGGCGTAGAAATATTCGCTGTCGAACGGCGGATCCTTGCGCATGAGCACCGCGTCGAAGTCCGCCAGCGCTACCGCGCGCCGGCCGGTTTCCCGGAACCACTCGGGCGTGCGTCCCGTCAGGGTCAGGTCGCGCACATGCGCCGTCACGCGCGCGCCGCGCTGCCACATCACGTCCTGTGGCTCGCAGGCGGACAGTTGGTGGCCGCGACAGGCCGCCTCGCGCATCATCGCGAAGCTGGTGTCTTTCGCGATTTTGAAGTCCTCGAGCGGGTCAGCGATGAAGAGCAGTTGCATGGCCGCGATGGTAGCGGTCCGCGGCCCGGCCTGCTGTCGCGCTCAAGGCAACGCCAGGGTTGCCTCAAATCTCGATCTTCGAGCCCAGCTCGACCACCGCGTTGTTGGGCAGCCGCAGGAACTCGGCGGCGCCGCTGGCGTTGTGGTGCATCTGCGCGAACAGTTTCTCGCGCCACGGGGCCATGCCCTCGCCCACCGTGGGGATCACGATGTCGCGCGAGAGGAAATAACTCGTGTTCATCGGGTCCATGGGGCAGCCACGGGAGGTCAGCTGCGCCAGCGCCTTGGGCAGATCCGGGTCGTTCTTGAAGCCGTAGTGGACGATGACCTGCCAGCAGTCATGGCCGAGCGACTCGATCTCCAGCCGCTTGTTGAGGCCGATCCACGGCACCTCATGGTTGCGTACGGTGACGAACACGTTGTAGCGGTGCAGCACCTTGTTGTGCTTGAGGTTGTGCATCAAGGCATTGGGCACGAGGCCGGGCTCGGCATTGAGGAACACGGCCGTTCCTTCGACGCGCACTGGCGGATTCACGAATACCGCTTCGAGGAACGAAGGCAGGTCGAGCGCGTCGCGGCGCAGCGAGGCGTTGAGCAGCGCGCGCCCCTGCTTCCAGGTCGTCATCAGCGTGAAGACGGCAGCGCCGATGAGCAGCGGAAACCAGCCACCATCGAGCAGCTTGAGCAGGTTGGAGCTGAAAAACGCGAAGTCGATGACGAAGAAAAAGCCCGTCGCGCCCACCGCCAGCCCCAGGGGGTAGCGCCAGGCGTAACGCACGACGAAGAAAGTCAGCACCGTCGTGATGAGCATGTGGAGCGTGACCGCGATGCCGTAGGCCGAGGCCAGGTTGCTCGAGGACTTGAACAGCATCACCGCGAGCACGACCAACACGAACAGTCCCCAGTTGATGAAGGGGATGTAGATCTGGCCGGTGTCGCGCGCGCTGGTGTGCTCGATGCGCAGCCGCGGCAAGTAGCCGAGCTGGATGACCTGCTTGGTCACGCTGAACGCACCCGAAATCAGCGCCTGCGAAGCGATGACGGTGGCCGCGGTGGCCAGCGCCACGAGCGGTAGCAAAGCCCATTCAGGGGCCATCATGAAGAAGGGGTTCTTCACCGCCTCGGGTTCGGACAGCAGCAGCGCGCCCTGGCCGAAGTAGTTGAGCGTGAGCGCGGGCATGACCACCGAAAACCAGGCGATGCGAATCGGCCGCTTGCCGAAATGCCCCATGTCGGCATAAAGCGCCTCGCCGCCGGTGACGCACAGCACGACCGCGCCGAGGATGATGAAGGCGATCTTGGGCTCGTCGTGAATGAAGCGCAGCGCATGGTGCGGGCTCATCGCCCAGAGGATTTCCGGGTGGCCCAGGATGTTGCCGACGCCCAGCACGGCGATGGCCGCGAACCACACCAGCGTGACCGGCCCGAAAAATTTGCCGATGCCTGCGGTGCCGTGCTTTTGCACCGCAAAGAGCGCGAAAAGAATGAGGAGTGTGAGTGGGATCACCGCGCTTTGCGTCGCCGGTGAAAACACCTCCAGGCCCTCGACCGCCGACAGCACCGAAATCGCGGGCGTGATGACCCCGTCGCCATAAAACAAGCCGGTGCCAAAAATGCCGACCAGCAGCAAGAGCTTGCGCAGCTGGGGTTTGTCCGCCACCGCCTGCGAGGCCAGGGTCAGCATGGCCACGAGGCCGCCTTCGCCGTGGTTGTCGGCGCGCAACACCAGCGTCACATACTTGAGCGAGACGATGATCGTGAGCGTCCAGAAGATGATTGACAACACCCCATAGACGTTCTCATGCGTGAAAGCCACGTGGCCACTGCCGAACACCTCTTTGACCGCGTACAGCACGCTGGTGCCGATGTCGCCATACACGACGCCCAACGCGCCCAGGGTCAATGCAGCCAAACTCGATTTTTGAACTGACATGAGCAACTTGCCCGGGGACGGCCGGGCGAAAAACAGTGAAGCTGCAATTGTGCGCCTGCCGCGTCGGCGTGGGCGCGGGCATCCGGTCGGCTTGCCGTGCTGCGAAAATCCGATGCTTATGACGCCGCTTGATCACGCCTACATCCTGACCCTCTCCTGCCCCGACCGCGCGGGCATCGTGCACGCCGTCTCGGGGTTTTTGCTCGAGCGCGGCGGCAACATCGAAGAAGCCGCGCAGTACAACGACGCCGACACCGGTCTCTTTTTCATGCGCGTGCGCTTTGCCTGCGCGGCGCTGGGCTTCGAAGCCTTGCGCGAGCAGTTTGCGCCGCTGGCCGAGGGCTTTGCCATGCGCTTTGGCCTGCACCGCGCCGCCGAGCCGATGCGCACCGTGATCTTCGTCAGCCGCGAGGGGCATTGCCTCAACGACCTGCTGTTTCGCTGGAAGTCCGGCCTGCTGCCGCTGGACATCCGCGCCATCGTCAGCAACCACCGCGACTTCTACCAGCTCGCCGCCAGCTACAACGTGCCGTTTCACCACATCCCGGTGACTGCGGCCACCAAGCCCCAGGCCGAGGCGCGGCAACTCGAAATCATCGAAGCCGAAGGCGCCGAGCTCGTCGTGCTCGCGCGCTACATGCAAATCCTCTCGGACGATCTGTGCCGCGCACTCGCGGGTCGGGCCATCAACATCCACCACAGCTTCCTGCCGAGCTTCAAGGGCGCGCGGCCGTACTACCAGGCGCATGAGCGCGGCGTCAAGCTCATCGGCGCGACCGCCCACTACGTCACCGCCGACCTCGACGAGGGCCCGATCATCGAGCAGGACGTCGCGCGGGTGGACCATGCCGCCACCGTCGAAGACCTCACCGCCATCGGCCGCGACACCGAAAGCCAGGTGCTCGCCCGCGCCGTGAAATGGCACAGCGAGCATCGCGTGCTGCTCAACGGACACAAGACCGTCATCTTCCGGTAAGCCCGCGCCCCGACGCTTGCGCCATGACCACCCCGCGCCCGGTCGACCGTCCCGCTCCGGCGCCCGCCACGCCGGGCGTGCAGCGCATTCCGCCCATCCAGTGCCTGCTGACCTTCGAAGCGCTGGCGCGGCTGCGCAGCGTCACGCAGGCGGCCGACGAGCTCTGCGTCACGCCCAGCGCCGTGAGCCATCGGGTGCGCCAGCTCGAGCAGCTGCTTGGCGTCAAGCTGTTCGGGCGCGCGGATTTTTCCCTCACGACCGAGGGCATCGAATACCTCGCCCATGTGCGCGAGGCGCTCGTCGCGCTGCAGAAGTTTCCCGGCGCGGCGGCCGCGCCTTCGGGCAAGCGCAAGCTGCGGCTCGCGGTGACGCCGACGTTCGCGCGCTCCATCCTGATGCCCCGGCTGCGCTCGTTTTATGAGGCCTACCCTGAAATCGACCTCACGCTGCAGGTGAGCATTCCGCTGCTCGACGTGGTGGCCGAGGACGCCGACCTCACCATCCGCTTCGGCACCGGCCGCTATGCCGACGTGGAGCACCTCTGCCTGCTCAAGGACGAGGTGACACCGCTGGCCTCGCCCGCGTTCATCCGCGAGCACGGGCCGTTCGACAGCGTCGAGGATCTGCGCGGTGTGCCGCTGCTCAAAAGTCCGCTCGAACCCTGGCGCACCTGGTTCGCCGCGCATGAGCTCGACTGGCCCGAACCGGTCGAAGGCTCGTCCTTCAACGACATCGGCCTCATGTGCGATGCCGCCGCGCAGGGCCTGGGCGTGGGTTTGGTGCGCCTCAAGCTCGGCGCGCCGTGGGTGGACAACGGCTTGCTCGAGCGCCTCTTCCCACGCAACGTGCCCAGCCCCCATTCGCACTACCTGTGCTGGCGCACCGGCACCATGGACCGCTGGGAGTGCGCGGCTTTCGCCGAATGGCTGGCCAAGAGCTGCGCGTCCTGAGGCAACGCTGCTTCACGACCGCCTGAAAATTTCTTCCGCCCACGCGGCGCCGCTCTGGCGTAGAGTTGACGCATGAACGCCGTCCTCGATCGCCCCCCCATGTTTGCCGCCACCGACCGCGCCGCGCGCCAGCGCGAAGTCGTCGCCGCGCTGCTGGCCGTGCTGCCTGCGCACGCGGTGCTCTACACGCCCGAAGAGACCACGCCCTACGAGTGCGACGGCCTCAC
>NZ_JAEMQB010000112.1:0-10301 GCF_022759015.1 Tibeticola sp.
GCGGCGACGCAGGTGCTGGAGCCGCCGCAACGTCTGCCACTGATGGCGCAGGCGTTGGGCCGATTTTTCCGCATGGTGGCCGTGGCGGTGGTGGCGCTGGTGGCCAGCGGCGTGTGGTTGCTCCTGCAGGTCGGCATGGGGCAGGCTCCTATGGGCTGGCATCTGATGCTCGCCATCGGCCTGCTGATGGCGGTGATCTTCAGCTTCATCTACGGTGGCCTCTACCGGGCGCTCTGCCGCGCCGTCGATGCCCGTCAGTGGCCCGCCGCAGCGGCGGTGCTCAACCGCATCCGCGTGCTCGTCCTGGTGAACATGACGCTCGGCTTTCTGGCGGTCGCTGCAGCGGTGTCGGCGCGAGCCTGAGGGGCTCGGGCCGCGCCTCCGTGGCCGTGCGTGAGGCCTCCAGGGTGGGCTTCAGCGCCGCGCGCGCTGGCTCTCATAGCGCGTCTCGCCCGTGCGGTCCAGCGCGACCCGGTTCTTGAACTTGACGAGGCTGAACTTCTCAGCGCGGGTTTTCGAACAGGACGTAGGTGGCGTAGTCGCTGACTTCGAAGTAGACCTTTTTCTCGCCGGGGTCGGCGACGAAGTTGAGGTTTTCGTCGAGCACGCCGTAGCCGTAACGGTAGGCGCGCGGCTTGCCGTCGTCGGTGCCCATGGCGGTGCTGAGTTTGTCGACCTTGAGGAAGCGGCGCACCAGCTTGTCGCCGGCGTAGATCTCGACCACGCCGTTGGTGCCGGTCCAGTTCTGGATGTCGCGGCTGATCTTGTTCTGCTGCTCCTGCGTGCAGGATGCGAGCAAAAAAACACCGAACCCCAGCGCCAGACGGTGCATGAGTGCTTTCATTTTCATCGTGATGTGCGTTGTCTCAGGGCCTCGTACAGGCACACGCCACTGGCCACCGAGACGTTGAGGCTTTCGACCGCCCCGCGCATGGGGATGGACACCAGCGCGTCACAGGTCTTGCGGGTGAGCTGACGCATACCCTCGCCTTCGGCGCCGAGCACCAGCGCCACGGGGCCGCGCAGGTCGGCCTGAAAGAGCGTTTGCGGGGCGTCGTCGCTGGTGCCGATGATCCAGATGGCGCGTTCCTTGAGCTCGTTGAGGGTGCGCGCAAGGTTGGTCACCATGAAATACGGCACGGTCTCAGCCGCGCCGCTGGCGACCTTGGCGACGGTGGCGTTGATGCCGGCGGCATGGTCCTTCGGCGCGATCACGGCGTGCGCGCCCGCCCCGTCGGCCACGCGCAGGCAGGCACCGAGGTTGTGCGGATCGGTGATGCCATCGAGCACCAATAGCAGCGGCGCTTCGCCCCGGGCCTCGACCTGCTCGAGCAGTTCGTCGAGTGAGGTGGTCTGCGGCAGCGGCTGCACATGGGCCACGATGCCTTGGTGGCCGTGCCCACCGCTGAGTTTGGAGAGCCGCAAGCCGTCGGACTCGGTCAGGCGCACCCCGGCTTCCCGGGCGCGCTCGAGGAAGTGGCGCATGCGCGCATCGCGGCGCGAGGCGTCGAAAAACACCTCGACCACGGACTCGGGGGCCACTTTCAAGCGGACGCCTACGGCGTGAAAGCCAAACAGCACTTTTTTCTGGGTCATGGCGGCCATTATCGCGCTCCTGAAACAGAAGCAAAGAAGCGCCGATTTACGCCGGCAGGTCGCCCAAAGACTCTACCGCCGCACTGTCCGAGACGAGCCGACCCGCCTCGATCGTCAGCCGCCGTTGGCAGCGCTCGGCGATGGCCCGGTCGTGGGTCACGAGCAGCAGCGTCGTTTTCTGCGCGCGGTTGAGCTCGAACATCAACTCCATGATGGTCTCGCCGGTGGCGAAGTCGAGGCTGCCCGTGGGCTCGTCGGCCAGCAACACCGTGGGCTCGGTGACGAAGGCGCGCGCAAGCGCCACCCGTTGCTGCTCCCCGCCCGACAGCACCTTGGGGTAATGGTTGAGTCGCTGCCCCAGCCCCACGCGCTCGAGCATGGCCGCTGCCCGCCGCCGTGCGTCGCGCCGGCCGGCCAGTTCCAGCGGCAGCATGACGTTTTCGAGCGCGCTGAGGCTGCCCAGCAACTGAAAGCTTTGAAAAACGAACCCCATGCGCTGCGCGCGCACCGCCGCCCGGTCGTCTTCCGATCGCGCGTAGAGATCGAGCCCGTCGATCCGAACCGTGCCCGCGGTCGGCGGGTCGAGCCCCGCGATCAGGGACAGCAGCGTGCTTTTGCCCGAGCCCGACGCCCCGACGATGGCGACCGTTTCGCCCGCTGCGACCTGGAAATCGACATCGCGCAAAATCGTGAGCGTCCCGGTGGAATCCTGGACGGCTTTGGTGAGGTGCTCGACCGAAATCATCGCGGTCTGGGAAGGGGTCATGGAACAAGGAACGAAATTGATACGTCGACACTTTATCGTCTCGGGAGGAGCCCTCGCTGCCGCGGGATTTGCGCTGCGCCCGAGTTTGGCGGCGACGGCGAAGGTCATCCTCGTGGTGGGGGATTCGCTGAGCGCCGAGTACGGTCTGCCGCGCGGACGCGGCTGGGTCGCGCTGCTCGATGCGCGGCTGCGCGCCGAAGGCGTGCCGGCCCGGGTGATCAACGCCAGCATCAGCGGCGACACGACGGCGGGCGGCCGCGCACGGCTGGCCCCGCTGCTCGAGCAGCACAAGCCCGACGTGGTCATCATCGAACTCGGCGGCAACGATGCCCTGCGCGGCCTCGACCTCGCGCAGACACGCGAGCATCTGCTCGCCATGACCAGCCTCGCTCAGGCGTCCGGCGCGCGCGTCCTGCTGCTGGGCATGCAGGTGCCGCCCAATTACGGCGCCGACTACGCGCGCCGCTTTGCCGAGGTGTTTCGTGAAGTCGCTCGCGAGCGGCGCGCGGCGCTCGTGCCCTTCTTCCTCAAAAACGTGGCGGACGTGCCCGAAGCAGCGGCGCTGTTTCAAGCCGACCAGATCCACCCCAACGAAAAAGCCCAAGCGATCATGCTCGACAACGTCTGGCCCCAACTACGAAAGCTGCTGCGATGAGTGTGCACCTGATCCCCGCCGCCGAGGCCGTGCAAAGCCTAGGCAGCTACCACACCATCATCGATGCCCGCAGCGAGTCCGAGTGGGCACACGACCACCTGCCCGGCGCCCAAAACTGGCCGTCTTTGCGCGACGAGGAGCGCGTCCGCGTGGGCACCCTCTACAAACAGGTCAGCGCCTTCGAAGCGCAGAAAATCGGCGCCGCGCTCGTCGCGCGCAACATCGCTGCGCACATCGAGCGGGAAGTGCTCGACAAACCGCGCGACTGGCGCCCGCTCATCTACTGCTGGCGCGGCGGCAAACGCAGCAACGCGCTGGCCCTGGTGCTGGGCCAGATCGGCTTTCGGGTTGGCGTGATCGAGGGCGGGTACAAGGCCTTTCGCAAAGCCATGCTCGAAGACCTCGCCGCACGCGCCGAGTGCTTGAGCTTTCGCGTCATTTGCGGCCCCACGGGTACGGGCAAGACCCGCTTGTTGCATGCCCTCGGCCGCGCCGGCGCGCAGGTGCTCGATCTCGAGGCGCTCGCCTGCCATCGCAGCTCCGTGCTGGGTGCCGTGCCGGGGCAGCCGCAGCCCAGCCAGAAACGCTTCGAGAGTCTGCTCTGGGACGCGTTGAGGCACTTCCGGCCCGAGGAGCCGGTCTACGTCGAGGCCGAAAGCAAGAAGGTCGGCAACGTGTTCGTGCCCGAGCCCTTGATTCAGTCCATGCGCCGCAGCCCCTGCGTGCGCCTGGAAATGCCTCTTTCGGGTCGCGTGGCGCTGCTGCTCGAGGATTACCCGCAACTCACCCAGGACGTCGATTACCTCTGCCGAAGGCTCGAAGCCTTGACCGTGCTGCGGGGCCGCGAACAGGTCGAACAGTGGCAAGCCGCCGCCCGGAGCGGGGCATTCGAGACGCTGGTTCGCAGCTTGCTCGCCTTGCACTACGACCCGGGTTACGAGCGATCGACCGCCCACAACTTTGCCGCCTTCGCAACCGCGCCAACGCTGGCCCTGCCCGACCCGACGGCACGCAGCTTCGACGAAGCCGCTGCGCAGTTGCTGCAGGGGTGAAGACGCAGTTTCTGGGCAAGGCCAGCCCTGCCCCAGGTGCTCGGTACATGCGGCGGCGGGCGAGCGCCCTCACCGGCCCTGATTCCGCCCCGACCTATGCCACGCTGGTGCCGGAGAGCCCACGGTCAGAGGCTTCGGCCCCGGGGGTCGCGGCGGACGCGTCGTTCGACAAGGCCGACTCGGCCCCGGCGTCATCCGGGCCGCCGTGCTTGCGCTCGGCCTTGGCCTTGAGCTTTTCCTCTTTCTTGCGCTTCTTCGCCAGCTCTTTCTGACGTTTCTCGTAGCCGTAGTTCGGGGTTGCCAATGTGCAGTTCTCGGTTGGGCCGGCGCTGAGGAGCGACTCGATGAGGCTCGATCGGTGGCGCGGCAGGGTGGTTTGGCTCTGCAATGTAGCAGTTCAGCGGGCCGCGCCCTCTTCCGCTTCTTGCCACTCGATGACATCCCGGTACGCGTGCCAGGTCGCATGGCCGAGCAGCGGGCCGGTCAACACCAGGCCCGCCCCCAGCGGCAACAGCGACACGAAGACCAACACGGCGATGAGCGCCCCCCAAAACAGCAGCACCCCCGGGTGCTCGTAAAAGACCCGGATGCTCTGGATGGCGGCCGTGATCGCATCCGTGTCCCGATCGAGAATCATCGGGATGGAAACGACAGACGTCGCAAACACGAGCAGCGCAAACACCGACCCCACCGCCAGATAAACCAGGACGAACTCCAGGTTCTCCGGGTTGAAGACGGCCTCGATCACGCCCGCCGTCGACGGCAGGCCGGTGTTGAAAAAGACCGCAAAGACCACGAGCGAAGCCCGGCCCCAGAGCAGTTCGAGCACCATGAAGACCAGCACCAGCATCCCCATGCTCTTGACGTGACCACGCCAAGCGAGGAGTGAGTCCATCAGGCGCACCGGCTCGCCGCGCTCGCGCCGGCGGCTCACCTCATAAAGACCCAGCGCCAGGAACGGCCCGACGAGCAAGCAGCCCGAGGCGATCGACATGGTGTATTCGGGCTTGGTTTGGAAGACACCGGCCAAGACCACCGCCATGGCCCAAAAACACAGCCCATAGAACAGCCCGATGCCCGGATGCGCGCGAAAGTCGGCCCACCCTCGGGTCAACCATTGCAGCGGCGAGGAAAACCCAAGCGGCCGGAACACCGCGCGCGGCCCCACGGGCGGCGGCGGGAAATAAGGCACCGGCTCCGCGTGCGCCGGACTCGCCTCGTATGGTGCGGCGCCGGTGGCTTGGCCCGACGCGGCGGTGTCGGTTTGGGTCGAAGTGAGCGTATGAGACATGTCGAGCGCCAATGCGTTTGATAAAAATCAAACATCAGCGTACGCTGATTCATGCCGGATCGACACTAGAGAAAACACCGACCCGATAAACCCATGGCCGATGCCGGCTGCGGCAGGAATGGCGTCAGCCTTGCCCGGAGTCAGCGTGGCGTTCGAGCGCTCGCAGGCCTTGCTCGAGGTCCCGCTGCAAATCCTCGACCGCTTCGAGCCCCACCGAGAAACGCACGAGCGAGCCTCGGGCCAGATGCGCCGGCCAGGGCTCGCGCAAACTTTGAATGTCGTAGGGCATCACCAAACTGACCGGCCCACCCCAGCTGTAGCCCAGGCGAAAGCAGCGCAGCGCGTCACAAAACGCATCGACCTGAGCCTGGCTGTAGCGCGCATCGAAAATCACGCTGAACAGGCCGGCGGCGCGTCCCTCGGGCCGCTGGGCGGTGCAGCACGAGGCCCGCCAATGCGCATGGCCGGGTGAGCCCTCGAGCGCCGGATGCAAGACCTGCGCAAACACATCGCTGCGGCGCGCGCACCAGCGAGCCAGCGTGCGCGCTGCGGCGTCTTGCGCGTCATAGCGCAGTTCCAAACTGGGCAGGGCGCGCAGCACGGCTTCGACATCGTTGGCCCCGACGCCGAGGCCCAGCCGCATATGGGTTTGCTCGATGCGCCGGTGCAAGACGGCATCGCGCGTCACGACGCTGCCCATGAGCACGTCTCCGCCGCCGCTGGGGTATTTCGTAAGGGCATGGACACTGAGGTCGACCCCCAGCTCCTGGCCCGCCGAACGCCCCGGCACGAGGTCAAACGGCCGAAAAGCCAGGCCCGCGCCCCAGGTGTTGTCGAGGGCGACGAGCGCGCCGGATCGATGGCTGCGCTCGACGAGTGCGACCAGGTCGGGAAACTCCATCGTCACCGAGCCCGCGGCCTCGACCCAAACCAGTCGCACGCGCGGCCCCCAGGATTCGCTCAAGGACTCGGGCCGCAAGGGGTCGTACAGCCGGTGCCCGATGCCATAGCGGGCCAACTCGTCGCGTGCCAAAGCAAGCCCGGGGCCGTAGGCATTCTGGGGCAGCAACACCTCGTCCCCCGCTGCCAAAAGGCTCAAATCCACCAGTGCAATGGCCGCGAGACCGCTGGGCGCGAGCGTGCAATGGCTCCCCCCTTCGAGGGTCGCCAGTCGCTCCTGCAGCGTGAAGCTGGTCGGCGTGCCGTGCAAGCCGTAGGTGTAGCCACGCCGGTCGCTCCAGTGCCGCGCGCGCATCGCCGCCACCGACGGAAAGAACACCGTGGAGGCTTTGAATACCCCCGGCTGCGGCGCATCGAACCCGGCCGGAGGACGGTAGGGATGATGGATCAACGCCGTCGCGAGCGACCAGCCCCGGTCCGGCGGCGCGGAACCCGTCCGTTCATCGCGTGGATCGACCATGCCCGCAGCTCCCGCGCCAGGGCCTCAGAGGCTGAGAGGGAATTGGGCGTGCCCGAAGAGGCGCCACAAAGCGCGTCCGAGTAGGCGCAAAGCACAGCCGTAGCTCGGGCTACGGCGCGCATTTGCAACGCCCTCGGGCGTGTTTTGGGACGTCAAAGCGGGCATGACCGATTCCCTCTCAGCCTCTCAGACCTTCCACTTTTCGAGCAGCTTCTCCGGCGTCATCGAGTCGTAGTACTCGAAGGGCTGATGGATCCAGGGGTTGGTCGGGAGGAACTCGACTGAATAATCGGGCGCAAAAGACGAGACGCCTTTGGTCCAGATCACCGCCGTGCGCAACTCGGTGATGGGTTGGTAGTTGGTGCGCAGCATATCGACCACGGCCTTGAGCGTATGGCCCGAGTCTGCGAGGTCGTCGACCAGCAACACCCGTCCGGCGATTTCGCCTTTGGGCGTGGTGATGTAGCGCGCAATGTCGAGATGCCCCTGCACCGTCCCAGCCTCGGCACGGTAGGAACTGGTCGACATGATGGCCAGCGGCTTGTCGAAGATCCTTGAGAGGATGTCGCCGGGCCGCATACCGCCCCGCGCCAGGCACAGAATGGTGTCGAACGGCCAGCCCGATTGGTGAATCTTGATCGCGAGCTTTTCGATGAGGTTGTGGTACTCGTCGTAGCTCACATAGAGGTGCTTGCCGTCTTCCGTCAACATCGTATTTACTCCTGAATCTGTAGCGTCCATTGACCGTTTTATGCCGGGCTACCGGGGTTTTTGCTTGAAAATCAGTCCGGCAGGAAGGGGTGGCGGACCATGATCGTGTGGTCGCGGTCCGGGCTGGTCGAGACGATGTGGATCGGCACACCCGTCGCATGCGCGATGCGTTGCAGATACAGCCGCGCGTTCACGGGCAGGTCCTCGAGCCGGGTCACGCCCACGGTGGACTCGCTCCAGCCGTCGAGCGTCTCGTAAATCGGCGTGCAGCGGGCGATTTCGTCGGCGCCGAGCGGCAGGATGTCGGTCGTCTGGCCGTCGAGCTCGTAGCCCACGCACAGTTTCAGCTCGCTCAAGCCGTCGAGCACGTCGAGCTTGGTGATGCATAGGCCCGAGAGCCCGTTGACCTGCGCGCTGCGTTTGAGCAAAGCCGCATCGAACCAGCCGCAGCGGCGGCTGCGTCCGGTCGTCGTGCCCTTTTCGGCACCGACAGTCGCCATGTGGTAGCCCGGTGTGCCCGGGGTTTGCCAGTCGAGTTCGGTCGGGAACGGCCCGCCGCCCACGCGGGTGCAATAGGCCTTGGTGATGCCGAGCACGTAGTGCAGCATGCTGGGCCCGACCCCTGCGCCCGCCGCGGCGTTGCCCGCCACGCAATTGCTCGAAGTGACATACGGGTAGGTGCCGTGGTCGACGTCGAGCAAGGTGCCCTGAGCGCCTTCGAACAGCAGGTTTGCGCCCTGCAGGTGCGCGTCGTTGAGCTCGCGCGAAACGTCGGCAATCATGGGCGCGAGCGCCTGCGCCTGGCGCATTGCCTCCTCATAGACCGGCTCGAACTGCACCTCGCCATCGGCCATATACGGTGCCAACGCTTCGCCAAACGAAAACGAGCGTGAGCCCAGAAAGGTGGTCAGCACATGATTGTGCAAGCGCAGCAGCTCGCGCAGACGCGCCGCGAAGCGCTCGGGGTGGCGCAGGTCCTGCACCCGCAGCGCACGCCGCGCGATCTTGTCCTCATACGCTGGCCCAATGCCGCGTCCCGTGGTGCCGATTTTTTCCGAGCCGCCCTGCTCGCGCGCAGCCTCCCGAGCCACGTCGAGCGCGACATGGAAAGGCAGAATCAGCGGGCAGGCCTCGCTCACGCGCAAGCGCGAACGCACCTCTACCCCCGCGCGCTCGAGCCCCTCGATTTCCTCGAGCAGTTTGCCGACCGACAGCACCACGCCGTTGCCGATGTAGCACTTGACGCCCGCGCGCATGATGCCGCTCGGAATCAGGTGCAAAGCGGTCTTCACGCCGTTGATGACGAGCGTGTGGCCCGCGTTGTGGCCGCCTTGAAAGCGCACGACACCCTGCGCGCTTTCGGTCAGCCAGTCGACGAGCTTGCCCTTGCCCTCGTCGCCCCACTGGGTGCCGACGACGACGACGTTTCTTCCTTTGGTCATGTTCATTCAGGTCCGATGGTCAAATGGCGCGAACGATCCAGTGGCCCGCGACTTCCACCAGTTCCCGGTCGCAGAAAAATTCATCGATTTCGCTCTCGTGGCCGGGCAACATGCAAACCACCGTCTCACCCCGACCGCGCAACGAGGCGATCGCTGCGCGCAGATGCTCTCCCTGCCCCCAAGGCGCACGGATTGCGGGCTTGGGTCCCCGCTGCTGCGCTGCCGCCACGACCGCTTTCAAATCCAGGCTGAAACCCACGGCGGGACGCACCGCGGCCGTGGCGCGCCGGGCAAACACAGCGCCCACCCCATCGTAGCGACCGCCCCGAGCCAGCGCCTCGCCCGCCGGTTCGGCGTAGACCGTGAAGCGCACGCCGCTGTAGTAGGCGTAGCCGCTCGCGTCGGCCAGATCGAAGGTCACCGTGGCCCCGTCGACATGCTGCGCCATCCAGCGCAGCGCATCGAGCGCCGCGGCCACACCGGGGAAGCCTGCGAGGCATCGCTGCGCCTCGTCGAGCACCGAAGCGTCCCCGTACAGATCCACCAAGGCGCGCAGCGCCTGCTGCACCTCCACTCCGAGGCCCCGCGCGAGGCCGGCCACCTCTTGCCCGTCTTTGGCGGCTAGGGCGGCATTGAGGGCAGTCTGTTCGATCGGGTCGAGCACAGATCCCGCCAGAATCGAGCGCAGGATCCGCGCGTCACCCAAGTCCACGGTCAGCGAGCCGACCCGAGCCTGAGTCAGCCCGTCGAGCGCGAGCGAGACGACCTCGAGGTCCGCCTCGAGCCCCGCGTGCCCATAGAGTTCGGCGCCGAACTGCAGCGGCTCACGGCTGGCATGTGGGCGGTCGGGACGGGTGCGCAACACCGGCCCGCAGTAGCAGAGCCGGGTAACCCCCGCACGATTGAGCAGGTGCGCATCGATCCGCGCCACCTGCGGCGTCGTGTCGGCACGTACCCCGAGCATGCGCCCGGACAATTGGTCGACGAGCTTGAACGTCTGCAGGTCCAGGGCTTCGCCCGTACCCGTCAGCAACGATTCGAGGTGTTCGATGAGCGGCGGTATGACCAATTCATAGCCATAGGCGTTGGCCGTATCGAGCATGCGTCGACGCAGGTCTTCGATGTGGCGCGCCTCGGCAGGCAGCACATCGGCAATGTGATCCGGAAGGACCCAAGCAGTCATGAAAATGCGTCAGAGTGTGAAACGCGCGATTTTACCGGGCTGCGATCAGAGGCTGAGAGGGAATTGGGCGTGCCCGAAGGGGCGCCCCAAAACGCGCCCGAGTAGGCGCAAAGCACAGCCGTAGCTCGGGCTACGGCGCGCATTTGCAACGCCCTCTGGCGTGTTTTGGGGCGTCAAAGCGGGCA
>NZ_JAEMQB010000109.1:0-16143 GCF_022759015.1 Tibeticola sp.
AAGCGGCGGACGCGCCGCCGAAAAACCGCGCCATGATGCCAGGGCGCGCGGGAAGGCGGATATACGGATCGGTTGTTTGCTTATGGCAACGCTGAATCAGTTCCTGCGATGGCGCGCGCCCGGCCGCGGGATGGGATGCGAGGCGCAAACCACAGCCATAGCCGCAGCTATGGCGAGGATTTGCTTTCGACGAGACCGCCCGCAGCCGGGATGCGCGGCGCGCGAGGGACTTGTTCAGCGTTGCCCTTATTCAACCGTCAACCGCCGCCCCGCCCAGACCGAGCCGGCGCAGGATCTCGATGGTGGCCGCGCTTTGGTTCATGGTGTAGAAGTGCAGCCCCGGCGCGCCACCCGCGCGCAGCCGCTCGCACAGCGCGGTGACGACATCGAGCCCGAAGGCCCGGATGGCTGCGACATCGTCGCCGTAGCCCTGCAGGCGCAGCCGCACCCAGCGCGGCACCTCGGCACCGCAGGCGTCGGAGAAGCGCAACAGCTGCGTGGCGCTCGTGATCGGCATGATGCCGGGAACGATGGGCACGTCCACGCCCAGCGCGTGCACCTCGTCGCGGAACCGGAAATACGCGTCTGCGTTGTAGAAATACTGGGTGATGGCCGAGTCGGCTCCCGCGCGAACCTTCGTGGCGAAGGCCTGCACATCGGCCTCGGGGCTGCGCGCCTGCGGATGCATTTCAGGGTAGGCGGCCACCTCGATGTGAAACGCGCGGCCGGTCTCGGCGCGGATGAAAGCGACCAGGTCGCTCGCATACTGGAACTCGCCGCCGAGTCCGTAGCCGCTGGGCAGGTCGCCGCGCAGCGCGACGAGTCGGCGCACGCCCATGGCGTGGAGTTCGGCCAGCTGCGCGCGCACGCGCTCCCGGGTCGCGCCCACGCAGGAGAAGTGCGCGGCGGCAGGCACGCCTTCGGCGAGGATCTCGCGCACGGTCGCAAAGCTGCCTTCGTGGGTCGAGCCGCCCGCGCCGTAGGTGACGGAGCAAAACTCGGGCGCCCAAGCATAGAGCGCGCGGCGCACGACGCGCAGCTTCTCGGCGCCTTCGGGCGTCTTCGGGGGAAAAAATTCGAAACTGATGGGCAAGGCGTTCATGCCGGGACTCTCTCGTGCGCCGGCGCCGCGTTTGCGGGCCAGCGGGCGTGAATGAAAAACTCGCGGTTGCCGTCGCCGCCGGTGATCGGGCTGTCGAACCAGCCGAGCACTTCGAGGCCGAGCGTGCGGCAGGCCGCGCGCAGGCGTTGCTCGACTTCCGGGTAGCGGGACGCGTCCTTGACGAGGCCACCCTTGCCGATGTCCGCCGGCTGCAGCTCGAACTGCGGCTTGACCAGCATCAGCAACTGACCCGAAGGCCCGAGCATGGGCGTGAGGGCGGGCAACACCCGCGTGAGCGAGATGAAGGACAGGTCACCGACGATCAGGTCGAATTCTGGGCTTTTTCCCCCGAACGCCGGCGTGAAATGCTCATGTTCTGCTATTGTTTTTGATAAGTCCAAGCTGCGGGCGTTGACCCCTTCGAGCGCGCACACGCGCGGGTCGGCGCGCAGCCGCGGGTGCAATTGCCCGTGGCCCACGTCCACGCCCACGACGCGCTCTGCGCCGCGCTGCAGCAGGCAATCGGTGAAGCCGCCGGTGCTTTGACCCACGTCGAGGCAACGCCAGCCGCGCACGTCGAGGCCCGCCGCATCGAGCGCCCCTTGGAGCTTGAGCCCGCCGCGCGAGACGTAACGCGCCTCGGCGTCGTCGAGCAGCTCCAGCTCGGCCTCGGCGGGCAGTTCGGCGCCGTTCTTCGTGACGCGCTGCCACGCCCCGCCCGCAACCCGCCAGCGCAGGCCCGAGGCGATCAGGCGCTGCGCCTGCGCGCGCGAGGCCGCAACGCCGCGCTCGACGAGCAGTTGATCCGCCCGCATCGGCGCGCCGCGGTCAATAGCGGTAGCTGTCGGCCTTGTAGGGGCCTTGACGGGGCACGCCGATGTACGCGGCTTGCGCGTCGGTCAGTTCGGTCAGCTTCGCGCCGACCTTCTTGAGGTGCAGGCGGGCCACTTTCTCGTCGAGGTGCTTGGGCAGCACGTAGACCTTGCCGGGCTCGTAGCGCTCGGGGTGGGTGTAGAGCTCGACCTGCGCGATGGTCTGGTTGGCAAACGAGCTCGACATCACGAAGCTCGGGTGGCCGGTGGCGCAGCCGAGGTTCACGAGCCGCCCCTTGGCCAGCAGGATGATGCGCTTGCCATCGGGGAACACCACATGGTCGACTTGGGGCTTGATCTCCTCGAAGCGGCAATTCGCCTCGAGGGCGGCGACGTCGATTTCATTGTCGAAGTGACCGATGTTGCACACGATGGCCTGGTCTTTCATGGCCGCCATGTGCGCGTAGGTGATGACGTCGCGGTTGCCGGTGGCGGTGACGAAGATGTCGGCCTTGTCGGCCGCCTCGTCCATGGTGACGACGCGATAGCCTTCCATCGCCGCCTGCAGCGCGCAAATCGGGTCGATCTCGGTCACCCACACCTGCGCCGAGAGGGCGCGCAGCGCCTGCGCGCTGCCCTTGCCCACGTCGCCGTAGCCGCACACCACGGCGATCTTGCCGGCGATCATCACGTCGGTCGCGCGTTTGATACCGTCGACGAGCGACTCGCGGCAGCCGTAGAGGTTGTCGAACTTGCTCTTGGTCACCGAATCGTTGACGTTGATCGCGCGGAACAGCAGCGTGCCCTGGGCCGACATTTCCTTGAGGCGATGCACGCCCGTGGTCGTCTCCTCGGTCACGCCGATGATCTGCGCGCTCTTGCGGCTGTACCAGGTCGGGTCCTGCGCGAGCTTGGCGCGGATCGCAGCGTAGAGGCAGCGCTCTTCCTCGCTCTGCGGGTTCGCAATGACGGACGGGTCGGTCTCGGCGCGGCGACCCAGGTGCATGAGCAGCGTGGCGTCGCCGCCGTCGTCGAGGATCATGTTCGGGCCTTCGTCGGGCGCTCCGGCCGGGCCGAACTCGAAGATGCGGTGGGTGTAGTCCCAGTAGTCGGCCAGGCTCTCGCCTTTGATCGCGAACACCGGCGTGCCGGCGGCGGCAATCGCGGCGGCCGCATGGTCCTGCGTCGAGAAGATGTTGCACGAAGCCCAGCGCACCTGCGCGCCGAGTGCCTGCAGCGTCTCGATGAGCACCGCCGTCTGGATGGTCATGTGCAGGCTGCCGGTGATGCGCGCGCCCTTGAGTGGCTGCGATGCGGCCAGTTCCTCACGGATGGCCATGAGGCCGGGCATCTCGGTCTCGGCGATGCGGATTTCTTTGCGGCCCCAGTCAGCCAGGCCCATGTCGGCAATGGCCCGATCGGCTGCTGTGTTGGGGGTGGGGATGCGTGCGTTCATGAGGGGCTCCAAAACAACAAAGGGTGGAACCGCCGCACACCGGGAGGGGGACGAACTCACCCCAGTTGCAGCGGGTGAGCGTCGTTGTGTTTCTGTTCCGAGCCTCACGCCCCACCATCGGCAGGGGCGCTGCAACGCTCCTCGGAAGCGCCGGATTTTACGCGAACAGACTCGGGCCCGCGCGCGAGGGAGTTGCTCAAGGCGCGATCGTCTGCCGAACCGCATGTTCCCATTGCGCCATCCGTTCGGCCGCGCGCTCGCGCGACATCGTGGGATGGAACACGCGCTCGGCCCGCCACTGGCGAGACAGCTCGTCGAGCCCAGCGTACAAGCCCACATGCAGGCCGGCCAGATAAGCCACGCCGAGCGCCGTGGTTTCGACCACCGCGGGCCGCACCACAGGTATGCCCAGCAAGTCGGCCTGAAACTGCATGAGCAGATCGTTGACGCTGGCGCCCCCGTCGACCCGCAGCTCGGTCACGGGCGATCCGCCGCTGGCAACTGCGTCGCGGCTCATCGCTTGCAGCAGCGCCGCGCTCTGAAAGGCGATGCTCTCGAGCGCCGCCCGGGCAATGTGCGCGACCGTGCTGCCGCGCGTGAGGCCCACGATGGCGCCGCGCGCATCGGGCTGCCAATAAGGCGCGCCCAGGCCGGTGAACGCGGGAACCAGCACCACGCCGCCGGAGTCGGGCACGCTCTGCGCCAGCGCCTGCACCTCGCTGCTCGACGCAATGGCCCGCAGGCCGTCGCGCAGCCATTGCACCACCGCGCCGCCGATGAACACACTGCCTTCGAGGGCATATTGCGGCGGCCCCGGCAACTGCGCCGCGGCGGTGGTGATGAGGCCGTTTTGGCTGACCTGAAAGTGCTCGCCGGTATGCATCAACATGAAGCAGCCCGTACCGTAGGTGTTCTTGGCCATGCCCGCGGAAAAACACGCCTGGCCGAACAGCGCGCTTTGCTGGTCGCCCGCGACGCCCGCGATCTCCAGCGGGCCGCCGAACCAATCGGGCCGAACCTCGCCGAAATGGGCGCTGGAGGGCAAGACCGCGGGCATCAGCGCCGCCGGGATGCGCAAAGCCGCCAGCAAATCCGCGTCCCACTGTCGGGTGTGGATGTTGAACAAAAGGGTGCGCGAGGCGTTGCTCCCATCCGTGACGTGGGCCGCCCCGCCGGTCAGCTGCCAAATCAGCCAACTGTCCACGGTGCCAAAGGCCAGTTCGCCCGCTTCGGCCTGGGCGCGCGCACCGGGCACATGGTCCAAGATCCACTGCAGCTTCGTGCCCGAGAAATACGCGTCGATGCGTAGCCCCGTTTTTTGCAACACCGATTCGCTGAGGCCGCGTTCGCGCAACGCGGCGCATTCGGGCTCGGTGCGGTGGTCCTGCCAGACGATGGCGTTGTAAATGGGCTCGCCGGTACGGCGGTTCCACACGATGGTCGTCTCGCGCTGGTTGGTGATGCCCACGGCGCGGATGTCGGCGGCCTGGAGACCCGCCTTGGCCAGCGCCTCGCGCGCGGTCTCCAACTGGGTGCTCCAGATCTCGCGCGGGTCGTGCTCCACCCAGCCCGGCTGCGGGTAGATCTGGCGCAACTCGCGCTGCGCCATCGCCCGCACCCGCCCCTCGGGGTCGAACACGATGCTGCGCGAACTCGATGTGCCCTGATCCAGGGCCAGAAGATGGCTCATGGGGTGCCTCGCAAACGTGAGCGTCGTGGAAGGCGACAATACATCAAGCCAGCCCCAGTCCGCACGCCCTCCCAGGCGATCGACCGATCATGAAACCCACCCAACGCCTCGCCTGCCTCGAACGCCAACCCCGGCTGGATTTGGTCGTGGTCGGCGGTGGCGCCACCGGGCTCGGAGTGGCTCTGGACGCGGCGCTGCGGGGGTTTACGGTGGCCCTGTTCGAGTCGCACGATTTTGCGGGCGGCACCTCGTCGCGGTCGACCAAACTGCTGCACGGCGGCGTGCGTTATCTGGCGCAGGGCAACATCGCACTGGTGCGCGAGGCCTTGACCGAGCGCAGCACCGTGCTGCGCATCGCCCCCCATTTGGCGCAGCCACTGCCTTTCGTGATGCCGGCTTATGCGTGGTGGGAAAAGCCCTGGTATGGCGCCGGGCTCAAGCTCTACGACTGGATGGCCGGCCGTGCGCGGCTCGGGCCTACGCGCCTGCTGGACCCAGCGCAGACGCTGGCGGCCTTGCCCGGCATCCGCCCCGAGGGACTCCAGGGTGGCGTCGAATACTGGGACGCCCAGTTCGACGACGCCCGCCTGGCCCTGGCCCTGGCCCGCACGGCTGTCGAAGCCGGCGCACAGTTGTTCAACTACGCCGAGGTCGAGGCGCTGCAGCGGCTCGCGGCAGGCGGCTGGAGCGTCACGGTGCGTGACCGCTGCTCGGGTCACAGCCAGTCGGTGGAAGCCTCGTGTGTGGTCAACGCCACCGGGGTTTGGGTCGACGCGCTGCGCGCGCGTGCCGGGGTGACCCGCGAACCCGAGCGCATGGTCAGCCCCAGCCAGGGCGTGCATGTGGTGGTGGACCGCACGGTGTTGCCGGGCGATCACGCGCTGCTGGTGCCCAAGACGCGCGACGGTCGCGTGCTGTTCGCGGTGCCGTGGCTGGGCAAGCTGGTGCTGGGCACGACCGACACGCCGCGCCCCGATTCTCCGCGCGAACCGCAGCCCTTTGCCGAGGAACTGGCGTTTTTGTTGAGCGAAGCGGCCCATGTGTTGCGCCGCCCCGTGCTTGGGCGCGACATCCGCAGCGTCTGGGTCGGGCTGCGACCGCTCGTGGCGCCGCCCCGGAACGCCCGCGGCGAAACCAAGGCGCTGTCGCGGGAACACACCGTCGTGGTCGAGGACGGCGGGCTGTTGACGGTCACCGGCGGCAAGTGGACCACCTACCGCGCGATGGCCGAAGATGTGATGGCGCACTGCTTTGCGGCGGGCTTACTGCCCCCCAGGCCCGACGCGCAAACCGCCCGGCACCGTCTGGACGGAGCCCCTGTCGACGGCGAGCCTCCGTCCCCGCCGGTGCCGATACACGCGCCACCGGGCTTGCATCTCTATGGCCGCCGGGCCCCGGAAGTGCTGGCCTGTCCAGGCGCGCACAACCTGCTGGGACTGGGCTTGACCGAAGCCATGGTGCGCTACGCCGTGCGCCATGAATACGCGCACACGGTCGAAGACGTGCTCGCCCGGCGCTGGCGCGCCCTCTTTCTCGATGCCCGAGCCGCCGCCGCGATGGCGCCCCGGGTCGCCGAGATCCTGACCGAAGAAGGCTGCGCGGAGCCTCGACTCGGCGAGTTCGAGGCGCTGTGCCGCCACTACCTGCCCACCGACGCCTGATTCCGAGCGAAGCGGTGCCACCCCCCAACGACCCGCAACATCCCGCATGACGGCCGACTTGTAAAATCCAGCCCTCGACGGCGCCGCGTCTGCGCGCCCAGGCCCGCCGGGTCCGCGCGGGCAGCGTCACCACCGCACAGGAAACCCGTGTCCCAGAATTCTCAGATCGCCGCAGAGGTCCGGCGCCGCCGCACCTTTGCCATCATCTCGCACCCCGACGCGGGCAAGACCACGCTGACCGAGAAGCTGCTGCTGTTCTCGGGCGCGATCCAGATCGCCGGTGCGGTCAAGGGCCGCAAGGCCAGCCGCCATGCCACCAGCGACTGGATGGAGATCGAGAAGCAGCGTGGCATTTCGGTGGCGAGTTCGGTGATGCAGATGCTCTACCGCGAGCATGTCATCAACCTGCTCGACACCCCCGGCCACAAAGACTTTTCCGAAGACACCTACCGCGTGCTCACCGCGGTCGATTCGGCGCTGATGGTGATCGACGCGGCCAACGGCGTCGAGGCGCAGACCAAGCGGCTCATCGAAGTCTGCCGCCAGCGCAACACGCCCATCCTCACCTTCGTCAACAAGATGGACCGCGAGGTGCGCGACCCGCTCGACATCCTCGACGAGGTCGAGCGCGAGCTCGGCATGCCCTGCGTGCCGATGACCTGGCCGGTGGGCCAGGGCAAGCATTTCGGCGGCATCATCAACCTGCGCACGCAGGCGATGACGGTGTTCGAAGCCGGCAGCGAGCGCCGGCCGCAGGACTTCGAGACGCTGCCGCTCGCCCAGGCCGACGCGCTGCGCGCGCGCTTTGGGCACAACTGGGACACGGCGCTCGAGAGCATGGAGCTTGCCACCGGCGCCTCGCCCGCCTTCGACCGCCAAGCCTTCCTGGCCGGCAAGCAGACCCCGGTGTTCTTCGGCTCGGGCGTCAACAACTTCGGCGTCATGGAAGTGCTCGACGCGCTGGTGGACCTGGCGCCGCCGCCCGGGCCGCGCAAAAGCCATCTGCTCACCCAAGGCCAGACCGTCGAGCGCGTGGTGCAGCCCGACGATGGCTTCTTCTCCGGGGTGGTGTTCAAGGTGCAGGCCAACATGGATGCGAACCACCGCGACCGCATCGCCTTCGTGCGCGTGGCGTCCGGCCAGTACCAGCCGGGCATGAAGCTCAAGGTGCAGCGCACCGCCAAGGAACTGCGCCCCACCTCCGTCGTGACCTTCATGAGCCAACGCCGCGAGGCGGTCGACGAAGCCTATGCGGGCGACATCATCGGCTTTACCACGCATGGTGGCGTGCAGCTCGGCGACACCATCACCGACGGAACGGTGGCCTTGCAATACACGGGCCTGCCCTTCTTCGCGCCCGAGCTATTCATGACCGTCATCCTCAAGAACCCGCTGCGGACCAAGCAATTGCAGATGGGCCTCGCGCAGCTCGGCGAGGAGGGCGCGATCCAGGTCTTCAAGCCCGAAATGGGCGGGCCGATGCTGCTCGGCGCCGTCGGCCAGCTGCAGTTCGAGGTGGTGCAACACCGGCTCAAGACCGAATACGACTGCGACGTGCGGCTCGAAGGCTGCCCCTACACCGGCGCGCGCTGGATCAGCGCGGACACCCCGGCCGAACTGCGCGCCTTCTGCGACGCCTATCCACAGCGCATGGCGCGCGACGCCGCCGACGCGCTGGCCTACCTCTGCACCAGCCCCTACGACGTGCGGCTCGCGCAGGAGCGCTTTCCCAAAATCCACTTCCACCCGCTGCGCGAGCACGCGGGCCTGAGCCTCGGCAGCGCAGCATGAGCACGCCGCGCCCCGAGCGGCTGCGTCCGCTGCATGAATGGCCGGCCGCCCAACGCGCGCGCATCCATGGCGTATTCACCGACATCGACGACACCCTGACCACCGAGGGGCAGATCACCCCCGACGCGCTGGCCGCGCTGGCCGCGCTGCGCGAGGCGGGGGTCATCGTCGTCCCCATCACCGGCCGGCCCGTGGGCTGGTGCGAAACGCTCGCCGCGCGCTGGCCTGTGCCCGCCATCGTGGCCGAAAACGGCGCCGTGGCCCTGTTTTCAGAAAAAAACGCCGGAACCCCAGCGCCAAACGGTGAGGTTTCGCTATCAAAACTATACCGAGAAGACGCCCCCACCCGCGCGCGCAACAGGGCGCACATGCAGCGCGTGGCCGCGCGCGTGCTGCGCGAGGTGCCGGGCGCAGCGCTCTCGCGCGACAGCGAAGGGCGTGAAACCGACATCGCTTTCGACGTCGCGGAGTTCCAGCACCTCGACGCTGCGCAGATCGACGCCATCCTCGCGCTGCTGCGCGCCGAGGGGCTGCACACCACCCGCAGCAGCATCCATGTGCACGGCGCGGTCAACGCCTTCGACAAATGGAGTGGCGCCCAGTGGGCCGCCGAGGCCTTGTTCGGCCGCCGGCTGAACGACGAGCTCGACCACTGGGTCGCCGTGGGCGACTCGATCAACGACGAGCCGATGTTCCGCCACTTCCGCTACAGCGTCGGCGTGGCCAACATCGCGCGCTTTGCCGACCAACTGCGCCCGCCGCCGCTCTATCGGACACAGGCCGCACACGGCGCCGGTTTTGCCGAACTCACCCGCGCTTTGCTCGCGGCTCGCCAACCGTAGCCTGGGGAACCCGGGCGGGACAGGACCGACAATAGCGCCCACACCACGCTGGATTCCCCACCCGAGCCCATGCCCCGATCCGCTCTTCCGTGAACCGGCTCTTGCGCATCGCGCTTCCTTTGCGTTGCGCGGATTTTGTTCCTTTGCCGTGGTACGGAATGCGGGAAATAGGTCGGCGCGACGCTCAGGGCGCAGGCGTACAGCGAACTGATCGCGCGGGCCCAGCGGCCTCGAATCCGGGTCGACCTCGGGAAAACACTTAGCAAAATCCGGAGCGCCCGGTGACCTTCAACGCGGCGCGAGCACGGTACGCAGGGCTTCGGCCGTCGCGCCCTGGCCCGCAGCGACGGTTTCCGGCGTGCCGGTGGCGACGATGCGCCCGCCGCCCGCGCCACCTTCGGGGCCGAGGTCGATGATCCAGTCGGCCTCGGCGATGAGGTCGAGGTCGTGCTCGATCACGATGACGCTGTGGCCCGCGTCGGTGAGCCGGTGCAGCACCCGGATGAGCCGCTCCACGTCGGCCATGTGCAGGCCCACGGTCGGCTCGTCGAGCACATAGAGCGTGTGCGGGGCGCGGCTGCCGCGACGCGCGACGTCGTCGCGCACCTTGGCGAGCTCCGTCACGAGCTTGATGCGCTGCGCCTCGCCGCCGCTGAGGGTGGGCGAGGGCTGGCCGAGCGTGAGATAGCCCAGGCCCACGTCCTGCAGCAGCCGCAGCGGATGCGCGATGGCGGGCATGGCGGCGAAGAATTCCACCGCCTCGTCGACCTCCATGCGCAGCACATCGCCCACATGCTTGCCACGCCAGGTGACGGCGAGCGTCTCGGCATTGAAGCGCGCACCGTGGCAGGCTTCGCAGGGCACCTTCACATCGGGCAGGAAACTCATGGCGATGGTGCGCATGCCCTGCCCTTCGCAGGCCGGGCAGCGCCCCTCGCCGGTGTTGAAGGAAAAGCGCGCCGGACCCCATCCGCGCGAGCGGGCCTCGAGCGTCTCGGCGTACAGCTTGCGGATGGCGTCCCAAAAGCCGACATAGGTCGCGGGGCAGGAGCGCGGCGTTTTGCCGATGGGGGTCTGGTCGACCTCGAGTACGCGCTCGATCGTCTCGAAGCCCGAGAGCCCCGCGCAGCCCACGAGCGGCGGCGCGCGGCCCGCGTCCAGCGCGGCGCGGCCCTCGCGCGTGCTGCGCTGCTGCACCCAGGCCTGCACATTCGTGAGCAACACGTCGCGCGCCAGCGTGGACTTGCCCGAGCCCGACACGCCGGTGATGGCGACGAGCCGCGTGAGCGGCACAGACACCGTGAGGTTTTGCAGGTTGTGCAGCGACGCGCCGTGCAGCGTGAGCCAGTGCGTGGGTTCAGCCCCGCCGCCCGGCCCGCCACGGTCCGCGGGCCGCACCGGCCGGCGTGCGCCCAACGGGTGGCGGATCGCCTCGCGCAGATAGCGGCCGGTCAGCGACTCCGGCGCGGCCATGAGGTCTTCGGCGCTGCCCTGGGCCACCAGCTGCCCGCCGTGCGTGCCCGCGCCGGGGCCGATGTCGATCAGGTGCTCGGCGCGACGGATGGTGTCGGCATCGTGCTCGACGACGAGCAGCGTGTTGCCCTGCGCGCTCAAGGCCTGCAGCGCGTCGAGCAAGATGCGGTTGTCGCGCGCGTGCAGTCCGATCGTGGGCTCGTCGAGCACGTAACACACGCCTTGCAGGTTCGAGCCGAGCTGCGCGGCCAGCCGGATGCGCTGCGCCTCACCGCCCGAGAGCGTAGGCGCGCCGCGGTCGAGCGTGAGGTAGGCGAGCCCGACCTGTTCGAGGAAGGCGAGCCGGCTGCGGATTTCGGGCAGCAGGTCGCGCGCGATCTCGGCCTCGCGCCCGGTGAAGGCCAGCGCATCGACCCATTGCCGCACCGCCGACACCGGCAGCGCCGCCACATCGGTGATGGCCCAGGAGGCGTCGCCCGCATGCAGCCGCACCGCGCGCGCCGTGGCGTTGAGCCGGGTGCCGCCGCAGCTCGGGCAGGCGGTGCCTGGCAGGTCGTCGGGCTCGGGTTCGACGAAGGTCTGTTCGCGGCCGCGGGCGTCGTCGTCGCGCGGGGTGTCGTCGAGCGCGCGGCGCTGCGCGGCGGTCAGCGCCAGGCCCGTGCCCACGCAATCCGGGCACCAGCCGTGCTTGCTGTTGTAGGAAAAGAGCCGGGGATCGAGCTCGGGGTAGGAAGTGGCGCAAACCGGGCAAGCACGCCGCGCCGAGAACACCTCGAGCCGCCCGATGCCCGCGCCGTCACCGCCGGCGGCCAGGGCCTCGGCCAGGCCGTCGAGCGCGCTCAGAACATGCACCACGCCCTTGCCGAGTTCGAGCGCGCGCGCCAGGCCCTCGCGCAGCAGTGGCTCGTTTTCGGGCGTCACGGCGAGGCTCAGCACCGGCAGTTCGACCGTGTGCTCCTGGTAGCGGTCCAGCCGCGGAAAGCCCGTGGTCGGCAGGAACGCGCCGTCGACCCGCAAGTGCGTGTGCCCGCGGCCGCGCGCCCAGTCGGCGAGTTCGGTGTAGACGCCCTTGCGGTTGACCACCAGCGGCGCGAGCAGGCCGATGGTCTGGCCGCGGTGCGCCTGCAGCAGCTGCGCCGCGATGCGCTCGGGCGTCTGCGGCTGCACCGCCGCGCCGTCGTGCACGCAGTGCTGCACGCCGAGCTTGACCCACAAGAGCCGCAGGAAGTGCCAGATCTCCGTGACCGTGCCCACCGTGCTCTTGGCGCCGCCGCGCGAGAGCCGCTGCTCGATCGCCACCGAAGGCGGAATACCGTAGACCGCATCCACCTCGGGCCGGCCTGCGGGCTGCACGATCGAGCGCGCGTAGGCGTTGAGGCTCTCCAGGTAGCGGCGCTGGCCTTCGTTGAACACGATGTCGAAGGCCAGCGTGGACTTGCCCGAGCCGCTGACCCCGGTGATGACGTTGAAACGCCCGCGGGGGATGTCGACACTGAGGTTTTTCAGGTTGTGCTCGCGCGCGTGCACGACGGAGATCTGCTCTGGCGCCGATTCTTTGGCCTTTTTGCCCAGACGCCGGCGTGATTCGGCAACCTCTTGCTCATATTTTTGAAGTGCCGATGCCTCGGCGGCGACGCCCGTGCCCAGCCCCAGGGCGCGCTCGTAGGCCGCGAGCGCCGCGCCCGTGTGCGAGTGCGGATGCCGACGCAGCTCCTCGGGCGGGCAGGCCGCGATGAGTTGACCGCCGGCCTCGCCCCCCTCGGGGCCAAGGTCGATGACCCAGTCGCTGGCCCGGATGACGTCGAGGTTGTGTTCGATGACGATGACCGAATGCCCCGCGTCGAGCAGCTTGCGAAAGCTCTTCATCAGCTTGGCGATGTCGTCGAAGTGCAGGCCGGTGGTCGGTTCGTCGAACAAGAACAGCGTGCCCTTGCGCGCCAGCGGCTGGCGGCTCGCCGCGGCGGTCTTCATCGCCTCGGCCAAGTGCCCGGCGAGCTTGAGCCGCTGCGCCTCGCCGCCCGAGAGCGTGGGCACGCTCTGGCCGAGCTGGATGTATTCGAGGCCCACATCGACGATGGGCTGCAGCGCGCGGATCACCTCGCGGTCGGCCTGGAAACACTCAACCGCCTCGCTGACGGTGAGTTCGAGCACCTCGGCCACGTTGAGCCAGCGGCCGCCGCGCTCGATGCGCACCTCGAGCACCTCGGGCCGATAGCGCTTGCCGTCGCAGTCGGGGCAGCGCAGATACACGTCGCTGAGGAACTGCATCTCCACATGCTCGTACCCCGAGCCGCCGCAGGTCGGGCAGCGACCATCGCCCGAGTTGAAGCTGAACTTGGCAGCCGTGTAGCCGCGCTGCCGGGCCAGCGGCGCCTCCGCAAACAGGCTGCGGATCGCATCCCACGCGCCGACGTAGCTCACCGGGTTGGAGCGCGCGGTTTTGCCGATCGGCGACTGGTCGACGAACACCACGTCGCCGAGGTGATCGGCACCGAGCAGCCGGTCGTGCGCGCCGGGTGCCTCGGTGGCACGGCCGAAGTGGCGCAGCAAGGCCGGCGCGAGCACATCCTGAATCAGCGTGGACTTGCCCGAACCGGAAACGCCGGTGACGCTCACCAGCCGCTGCAAGGGAAACTCCACCGTCAGAGCGCGCAGGTTGTGCTCGCGCGCGCCTTCGAGGATGAGCCGCGGCGTCGCCGCGCTCACGAGCCGTTTGATGCCCATGCTGATCTGCCGCCGCCCGCCGAGGTAGACGCCGGTGAGCGTGTCGGCGCCGCGCAACGCCTCGGGCGTGCCGTCGAACACGATGCGCCCGCCGCGCGCGCCCGGCCCCGGGCCCATGTCGAGGATGCGGTCGGCTTCGAGCATCACCGCCGGATCGTGCTCGACCACGACCAAGGTGTTGCCCGCGTCGACCAGCCGACGCATCGCGCGGTTGATGCGGTCCATATCGCGCGGATGCAAGCCGATGCTCGGCTCGTCGAGCACGAACAAGGTGTTGACGAGCGAGGTGCCCAGCGCCGTGGTGAGGTTGATGCGCTGCACTTCGCCGCCCGAGAGGGTGCGGCTTTGCCGGTCGAGCGTGAGGTAACCCAGCCCGACGTCGCAGAGGTACCGCAGCCGCGTGCCGATCTCCTCATACAGCAGCTTGCGCGCGGGCTCCTGCGCCTCGGGTGCGGCGGCCAGCCGGTCGAAGAATCGGCGCAGCCGCTCGATGGGCAGCAGCATCAGGTCGTGCAGGCACAGGCCGGGCAGCGCCTCGAGCTGCGCGCGGCTGTACCCCACGCCCTGCGGCAGGAAGCGCGCCGCAGGCTCGAGCACGGCGTCCGCGTCCGCCTTGCTGCCGATGCGCCACAGCAGGCTCTCGGTCTTGAGCCGCGCGCCGCCGCAAGCCGGGCACGGCGTGTAGCTGCGGTAGCGCGAGAGCAGCACCCGGATGTGCATTTTGTACGCCTTGCTCTCGAGATACTCGAAAAATCGGCGGATGCCGTACCACTGCTGGTTCCACTGGCCGTTCCAGTTCGGCGAGCCTTCGATGACCCAGCGCTGCTGCTCCGGGGTGAGGCGCATCCACGGCGTGTCGCGGGGAATGCCTGCGGCCTCGGCGTGGCGCATCAAGTCGTCCTGGCACTCCTTCCAGGCCGGCGTCTGGATGGGCTTGATGGCACCGGCGCGCAGCGTGCGCTTTTCGTCGGGAATCACCAGCCCCCAATCGACCCCGATGACGCGGCCAAAGCCGCGGCAGGTCTCGCACGCACCCACGGCCGAGTTGAACGAGAACATCGACGGCGTGGGCTCGGCATAGTGCCGGTCGCTCTCGGGGCAGTGCAGCCCAGTGGAAAAACGCCAGATCTCGGGCGCGGCGTCGTCCGCAGCACCCGCGCGCAACACATACACCGTGAGCTGCCCGCCGCCGCGCTTGAGGCCAGCTTCCACCGCCTCCATCACGCGCGCAGGCTCGGCCTGGCTGAGCCGGAAGCGGTCGACCACCACATCGAGCTGCTTCACGCGGCGCGGTGGAGCGGACGGCGCCGCGCGGGCCGGCTTTTTCTGCTTCGCGGCGGGCGCGTCCGAGGCCTCGACGGTGGGGCGATCGACCACGCGCTCGGCCTGCACGCGGGTGTAGCCCGACAGCGACAACCATTGCGCGATGTCCTCGGCGCTCGCGCTGGCCGGCAACTCGACCGGGAAGGTCAGCACCAGACGCGGCTCCTCCGGCCCGCTGGCCTGCACCCGCCGCTGCAGTTCCGCCACGATGGACTCGGGCGTGTCGTGCCGCACGGGCAGCGCGGTGTCGCGGTCGAACAGGGCGGCCGCGCGCGCGAACAGCAGCTTCAGATGGTCGTTGAGCTCGGTCATCGTGCCCACCGTCGAGCGCGACGAACGCACCGGGTTGGTCTGGTCGATCGCGATCGCCGGCGGCACACCCTCGACCTTGTCGACCGCCGGTTTGTCCATGCGGTCGAGAAACTGCCGCGCGTAGGCGCTGAAGGTTTCGACATAGCGCCGCTGCCCCTCGGCGAACAAGGTGTCGAACACCAGGCTCGACTTGCCCGAGCCGCTGGGGCCCGTCACCACGGTGAGCTCACCGATGTTCAGGTCGAGATCGAGGTTTTGGAGATTGTGCTGACGCGCGCCGCGGATGCGGATGAAAGCGTTGGACATGAAGACCTGAATTGGGACGAGCGTCCATTGTAGGAATCCGTCCGAGTCTTCGCGTGCAAAGGGGTTCGCCCAGGGCTCCGAACGCGCTACATCCAGCCCGCGCAAAGTCGGAATCCTGCGCGGCCTTCATTGCTCCGTTAAGAGTCGACGGAGCTCTGCCACGCGATCGGCGCCAAGCGCCTCCGACAACTGCGGCAGCAGCGCCAATAGTTCTGCATAGCCCGAAGCTTTTTCCACCGCCAGATTCAAGCGGAAACCGCGCAAACCCAGAGAGGCCGTCAGTTGCGTTGCTACCGGATAGGCCAATTGGTAGCGACGCGCCGCCTCCTCCGGACTGACCGCGCGCGGGCCGACACGTGCCGCCGGCCGAGCAGCGCTCGACGCCGCTGCGGCGTCGGGCGTACTTGCGGCGGGCGGGGGTGGCGCCTCCACGGCCTCGATCAGTCCCAGAGACGCGAGATGATCAAGGTCGGACTCGTCCCCGCCCAGGCCCCGCACCATCTCGATGAGTTGCTCGCGGCTCTTTTGCCCGTCACAAACGATCAATAGGGACCGTTGGCGCGGGCTCAGCGGCGGCACCCGCTCTTTGAGAGCCCGTTGGCCCGCTACAGTTTTCTGGGGTTTCATGTCATCTGCTGGCTCAGGTGGTTA
>NZ_JAEMQB010000166.1:0-14027 GCF_022759015.1 Tibeticola sp.
GAGCGCCCGGGCCAGCAGCAGCGCCTGGTTGTAGCCGCGTTCCAGCAGCCGCGCGCGGGCCAAGGGCAGAGGCACGAGCGCATCGACACCCTCGAGCCAGGGCTGAACACCGGGGCTGGCCCGCATCAACTCGGCAAAAGTGCGCGCCCAGGCCGTTTCGCCGCCGTACTTGAAGCGCAACACCGGTTCGGACCAAGGCCAGTCGTAGTCGACCGCGGCGAAGCTCGCATCGACTGGCGGGGGTTCGATGAGGCAGCGCCCGCACTGCGCCACGGCCGCTCTCAGCGGCGCAGCACAGGTGATGCACCGGGCGCGCGCAGGGGCAAAGTGCGCCGTGCAGGCGCCGCAAACCGGTGCCGATGGCCAGGCTCCGCAGACGGCGCAGCGGGCCGGCAAGCGGTTCGAAAGCCATGCGGCCAACGCTGGAATCGCCTCGAGCATGGGCTCAATATACTGCCCGCCATGTCCCCCGATCGCCCACCAACGCTCGATCCGCGTGCCGCTGCGCGTTGGGCACGTCTCGTCGCCCCTCAGTCACCCTGGTTGCACGAGGAGGTCGGGCGGCGCATGGAGCCTCGGCTGGGCTGGATCACGCGCGCGCCGCGTACCTGGGTGCACTGGGAGCCCTGGCGCGGCGGCATGGAGACCCACGCGGCCCTGCTGCGCCGCTATCCGGCTGCCACCGTGCACATCGTCGAATCGAGCGCGCAGGCGCAAGCGCAGGTGCAGCAGCGCTTGCGCGGTCGCTGGTGGCAGCCGCAGGCCTGGCGCACGCCGCCGCATCGCTGGACGCCCCCGCCCGAAGGCAGCGTCGATCTGCTGTGGTCCAACATGGGATTGCACGCCCATCCCGAGCCGCAGGCCTTGCTCCGGCATTGGAGCCGGCTGCTCTCGCCAGACGGCTTTCTGATGTTTTCCTGCTTCGGCCCGGACACGCTGCGCGAGCTGCGCGCCCTCCACGAGGCCGAGGGCTGGCCGCCGCCCGCGCAGGCCTACACCGACATGCACGACTGGGGGGACATGCTCGTGCACAGCGGCTTCGCGGAACCGGTCATGGACATGGAACGCATCACGCTCGCCTTCCCGACAGCCGAGCGGCTGCTCGAGGAACTGCGCGGTCTGGGCCGCAACCTGCATGTCGATCGCCATCCCACGCTGCGGGGACGAGGCTGGCGCACGCAGTGGCTGCGCGCCGTCACCGAGGCGCTGGCCAACCCGGCCGAGGGTGGGCAGTTGACCCTCACGTTCGAAATCGTCTACGGACACGCTTTCAAAGGGGTGCCTCGCACGCCCCGATCGGCCGAATCCGTGATCCCCGTGACCGATCTTCGACGCCAGTTGAGTCAGCGCAAACCCTAATGCGCGAAAGGTTGAGAATTATCAAAACCTTGGGTCGGTCGGGTTAAAATAAGTCAAGCCCGATATATCTCGTCGGGGTTTCGGCCACCGATCCACCCATGTCTGCAGCTCCCGTTCTCGCGCAAAGCTCCCCGAAAGGTCTGGAGTGGTGCTTGCGGCGCAACTGTTCGATCACGCCGCGCCAACTGCTGTGGCTCTACGCCTCCTTGTGCGTGGTCTCGGGCGGCTTGTCTGGGTTTTTCTGGTGGCATGGGGCGCCGTTCGTCGCGGGTTTTGCCGGTTTGGAGCTGCTCGCCGTAGGTGTGGCCTTCGTGTGCTACGCCCGGCACGCGGCAGATCGCGAGCGCTTGGTCTTCGATGGCCGAGTCCTCTCGGTCGAGGTCGAGCTGGCCGGTCGTGTCGAACGCCTCGAGTTCGATCGCTCGTCGGTGCGCGTCGATGCGTCGGCGGCCGAGGCCGGTGCGCTCGTCGTGTTGCAGGCGCGCGACCGCTCGATAGCCATCGGTCGTCATTTGCGTCCCGAGTATCGGCGGGTGCTGGGGCGGGAAATTCAAAGCGCTCTGTGCGGCCAATGGCTGGGACGCGGAGTCGCTTCGGCGGTGTAAGGGTGGTTCCCGCTTTCGGGTACCCGTTCAGGAATCGGTAACAAGCTTATTGGAGCAGAGGCAAACGTGGTGTACATGATGAACAGAAAGCTCGAGCAATCCGCCCAGTGGTTGCAGCGCGTCGGCGTGGCTTCGGCTGCATGGCTCTCCACGGCGGCCTGGGCGGTCAACGACCTGCCCGGCGGCCCTGCGGTCCGTCAGTTGAACTTGCCCGAGCCGGCCACCAAGATTGCCGCCGAAATCAATTGGCTCAACTGGATGATGCTCATCCTATGCACCGCCATCTTCATCGCGGTCTTCTCGGTGATGTTCTATTCCATCTGGAAACACCGCAAGTCGGTCGGTCACAAGGCTGCCAACTTCCACGAATCCGTCACCGTCGAAATCGTCTGGACGATCGTCCCCTTCATCATCGTCATCCTGATGGCGCTTCCAGCCACCAAAGTGCTGATTGCCCAGAAGGACACCTCCAATGCAGACCTGACCATCAAGGTCACCGGCTATCAGTGGAAGTGGGGCTACGACTACATCCGCGGTGAGGGCGAGGGCATCGGCTTCATTTCGACCCTCGACACCAATCAGCGCATTCTGTCCGCCGAAGGCAAGCCCGCGGGCGACGACTACCTGCTGAAGGTGGATAACCCGCTCGTCGTGCCCGTGGGCAAAAAGGTGCGCATCATCACCACCGCCAACGACGTCATCCACGCCTTTGCCGTGCCGCAGTTCGGCATCAAGCAAGACGCCATCCCCGGCTTCGTGCGCGACACCTGGTTCAAGGCCGAAAAAACCGGTGACTTCTACGGCCAGTGCCAGGAGCTGTGCGGTAAAGAACATGCCTACATGCCGATTCATGTCAAGGTGCTGCCGCAAGCCGAATACACGCGGTGGGTGGAGGATCAGAAGAAAAAAATGGCCGCTGCTGCCGATGATCCGAACAAGGTCTGGGCGCTCTCGGATCTCGTCGCGCGCGGTGAGAAGGTGTATGCGGCCAATTGCGCCGCCTGCCACCAGCCCAACGGCAAGGGTGCGGGCCCGATCAAGGCGCTCGACGGCTCGCCCAAGGTGCTCGACGCGGACAAGATGACGCAGATCCACGTGCTGCTCAACGGCCAGAACAACGGTGCCATGCCGGCGTGGAAGCAGCTTTCGGACACCGAACTCGCCGCCGTCGTCACCTACACGAAAAACGCCTGGTCCAACCAAACCGGACAGGTGGTGCAGCCCGTTGAAGTGGCCGCTGCACGCAAGGGATAACGATAAGACTCGACCGAACCGTACCGAAACCGTCTGACAAGGAACCCGAGATGAGTGCCGTTCTCGACCATCACGCCGCGGGCGATCACGCCCACGACCACCACGACCACGCGCCCACCGGTTGGCGCCGTTGGGTGTTCGCCACCAACCACAAGGACATCGGAACGCTGTATCTGCTCTTCAGCTTCACGATGCTCATGATCGGCGGGGTGCTGGCTTTGGGCATCCGGGCCGAGCTGTTCCAGCCGGGGCTGCAGATCATGAACCCCGAGTTCTTCAACCAGCTCACCACCATGCACGGCATCATCATGGTGTTCGGCGCCATCATGCCGGCCTTCGTGGGCTTCGCGAACTGGATGATCCCGCTGCAAATCGGGGCTTCGGACATGGCGTTTGCCCGGATGAACAACTTCAGCTTCTGGCTGATGGTGCCGGCAGGCTTGATGTTGGTTGGTTCCTTCTTCATGCCGGGCGGCGCGCCCGCAGCCGGCTGGACGCTCTATGCCCCGTTGACGCTGCAGATGGGCCCCTCGATGGACGCCGGCATCTTCGCCATGCACATCCTGGGCGCGTCGTCGATCATGGGCTCGATCAACATCATCGTCACGATCCTCAACATGCGCGCCCCCGGCATGACGCTGATGAAGATGCCCATGTTCTGCTGGACCTGGCTCATCACCGCGTACTTGCTGATCGCCGTGATGCCCGTGCTGGCCGGTGCCATCACGATGACGCTGACCGACCGTCATTTCGGAACCAGCTTCTTCAACCCGGCGGGTGGTGGTGACCCAGTCATGTACCAGCACATCTTCTGGTTCTTCGGTCACCCCGAGGTCTACATCATGATCTTGCCGGCCTTCGGCATCATCAGCCAGGTGGTGCCGGCCTTCTCGCGCAAGAAGCTCTTCGGCTATGCCTCGATGGTCTACGCCACGTCTTCGATCGCCATTCTTTCGTTCATCGTGTGGGCGCACCACATGTTCACGACGGGCATGCCGGTCACGGGTCAGTTGTTCTTCATGTACGCAACCATGCTGATCGCCGTTCCGACGGCCGTGAAGATCTTCAACTGGATCGCTACGATGTGGAAAGGGTCGCTGACCTTTGAAACTCCAATGCTGTTTGCGGTGGGCTTCATCTTCGTGTTCACGATCGGCGGCTTTACCGGTTTGATGCCCGCGGTCGCGCCGCTGGACATCCAGTTGCAAGACACCTACTTCATCGTTGCGCACTTCCACTATGTGCTCGTCGCCGGCTCGCTGTTCGCGCTGTTCGCGGGCTTCTATTACTGGTCCCCGAAATGGACTGGCGTGATGTACGACGAAGCGCGCGGCAAGATTCACTTCTGGTGGTCCATCCTGTCGTTCAACCTGACCTTCTTCCCGATGCACTTCCTCGGCCTTGCCGGTATGCCGCGCCGTTACGCGGACTATCCGATGCAGTTCGCCGATTTCAATGCCATTGCCTCGGTCGGTGCCTTCCTCTTCGGTCTGGCGCAGGTTTATTTCTTCTTCTTCATCGTGTTGCCGGTGATGCGCGGTCAAGGCCAAAAGGCGCCCCAGAAACCCTGGGAAGGCGCTGAGGGTCTGGAGTGGGAAGTGCCGTCGCCGGCACCGTTCCACACCTTCGAGACGCCGCCCAAACTCGATGCGACCGCAACCCGCGTGATCGGCTGAGGGAAGCCATGAGCGAATCGGATCTGAAGCGCCGCAACCAGCGTCTGGGCTGGATCCTCGCGTCCATCGCCTTGGTGTTCTTCCTGGGCTTTGTTGCGAAGATGTGGCTGCTTCGGTCCTGAGCCGTACCCCGCCCGAGTCCGCAGAGTCAGTCGCCCATGGTCGCTGTACGAGACAACCGCCGCATGCTCGGCAAGCTCGCCGTCGTTGCGGTCGGGATGTTCGCGTTCGGTTATGCGCTGATCCCGATCTACCAGCGGATCTGCGAGGCCACGGGCATCAACATCTTGTCCTTGTCGGAGCGACAGGTGCCCGGTGTGGGCGCGGCCGGAAAAGATGCAAAGCTCCCGGCCAATACCCAGATCGACTACAGCCGCACGATCACCGTCGAGTTCGACGCGAACGCGCGCGGCCCCTGGGAGTTCAAGCCTGAGAAGCGCTCGATCGTGGTCCACCCCGGCGAGTTGGCGACCGTGATGTACGAGTTCCGCAACGTCCAGAATCGCCGCATGACAGCGCAGGCGATTCCGAGCTACGCCCCCAATCAGGCTTCGGCGCATTTCAACAAGCTCGAATGCTTTTGCTTCAACCAATACACGCTCGAGCCGGGTGAGACCAAGCGCTGGCCGGTCGTGTTCTACATCGACCCGAAGTTGACGAAAGACGTGAAAACCATCACGCTGTCCTACACCTTCTTCGAGGTTGGAGGCAAGGCGCCGGCGGCTCCGGCGGGTTCCGTGGCGCTGGCAGCGGGCCAGCGCCTGTCTTGAAAGCAGGCCCGACATGTCGCGTTCCGAGTCCACCAGTTTTTTGCGAACGCTGCGTACCGTCGCGTGGTCGTTTCTCGGGATCCGGCGCCGCAGCGGCCTCGAAGAAGACTTTCAGCAGCTCAATCCGCTGCACGTCATCTTGGTCGCGGTGATTGCGGTGCTGTGCTTCATCGTCGGCCTGGGCTTCTTCGTGCGTTGGGTCGTCGGCACTTGAGGGCCAGCGACCTCTGAAATCTGCCTACTGCGTTCGGCCATTTGTTTTTCTATCCATGATTCATCAGGAGCACCCATGAGTACCCATGCCCAAGGCGCGACGCCGTACTACTACGTCCCCGGTCCATCGCGGCACCCGGTGATGGCCGCCGCCGGTCTTCTTTTCGTCATCTATGGCGCGGCGCAATGGATCAATGGCGCCGACTGGGGCAAGTTCGTCTTGTTCGCGGGTTTGGCTTGGTGGCTTTTCGTGCTGTACCAGTGGTTCAGTGACGCGATTCACGAAAGCGAAGGCGGTCTCTACAGCCGAAAAGTCGATCTCTCTTTCCGCTGGAGCATGAGCTGGTTCATCTTTTCGGAGGTGATGTTCTTCGGCGCGTTTTTCACCGCGCTCTGGTGGGCTCGGACCCATTCGGTGCCGGCGCTGGGCAGCCTCGACAACGCCTTGCTGTGGCCTGATTTCAAGCCGGCATGGCCGTCGGCCGTCCCGGGGGCGACGACTTCGCCCGCCGGCACGGTCGAACCCTTCCAGGCCATGGGTCCGTTCTGGCTGCCGACGATCAACACCGCCTTGCTGCTCACCTCGGGCGTGACCTTGACGATCGCACACCATGCACTTCAGGCCGGGCAGCGCACGAAGACGATCGCCTTCATGTGGATGACCGTGCTGCTCGGCGCGATCTTCCTGGTGGTTCAAGGCTATGAGTATTTCCATGCCTACACCGAGATGAACCTGAAGCTCTCGTCGGGCGTTTATGGCTCGACCTTCTTCATGCTCACGGGCTTCCATGGCTTTCACGTGTTCGTCGGCATGTTGATGCTGCTGTTCATCACGTTGCGCCTGATGAAGGGGCATTTCACGCCACAGCGCCATTTCGGCTTCGAAGGCGCGGCTTGGTATTGGCACTTCGTCGACGTGGTCTGGTTGGGCCTCTACATCCTCGTCTACTGGATGTGATCGCTCAGGGCAAGGCTGGATAAGTTTCCGTGATGGCGCGCGCCCGGCTGCGGGATGGGATGCGCGGCGCGCGAGGGACCTGTTCAGCGCTGCCTCAGAGCATGGCCCAACAAAAAAGCGCCGCAAGGCGCTTTTTTGTCAGCTCTGGTTTACTTCCCAGCGGGAATCCCGGTCGGCTGGATCCAGCCCAACTTCCAAGCGGCCAATATGCAGAGAAACAGCGCAACGGAGAACCCGACGCGAAACGCCAGCGCCCGCGCCATGTTGCGCGAGCGCGCTTGTTCGTCGCTCCCGCTGCGCTTGAGCATGAAATACAGCGCGGCGCCCAGGCTGGCGAGAATTGCGGCGAAAGCGAGCGGAACCAAGATGTTCATGCTGGGGATTATCGATTGAAAACCAAGCTGCGCGCCAGACGCGATTGGCTGCTCACCGCGGTGGCGGTATTCGGCTTTGCCCTCACGCTCGGCTTGGGAGTGTGGCAACTCTCGCGGGCGCACGAACGCGAGGCACTGGCCGCGCGCCAGGCAGAAGCCGATCGCTTGCCGGAACTGACCCTCGAGGAGGCCCTCGAGGGCCGCGAATCGACCGGCCGGCGGGTGCGCTTGCAGGGCCGTTGGCTCACGGGCTACACGGTCTATCTCGACAACCGACAGCGCGATGGGCGGCCGGGCTTCGAACTGGTCACACCGCTCGAAGTGCCGACCCGAAACGGCGCGGTCGCGGTTTTGGTCGTCCGCGGATGGGCGCCGCGGGACTTTCGCGACCGTCAGGCTTTGCCCCGGATCCCGACGCCCGAAGGGGACGTCACGGTCGTCGGTCGCGTCGTCCCGCGGATTCCGCGGCTATACGAACTCGGATCGGCGCCCTCAGGGGCGATCCGGCAGAATCTGGACATCGCTGGTTTTCGTCAGGAGACGCACTTGCCGCTCGTGGATTTCGCGGTCTTGCAGACCGATCCTGCGCCGGCAGATGGGCTGCGCCGGGACTGGCCGACACCGGCAATCGGCGCCGAGCGCAACTATGGCTATGCCGCGCAGTGGTTTGCGCTCTCGGGCTTGATTTTTATTCTCTATGTGGGATTCCAAATTGTCCGCTTCCGCTCCCTCCGCAACCAGGACTGACGAGCCTCTCGGCCTGACGGTTCATGAAGTTCCGCTGAGTCTGCCGCCCGGCGCTGTCGGGGCCGACCCCGCTTTGATCCGCCGTGGGCGGCTCCAGATGTTGTTGCTCTTTCTGGTCTGCGCGGCGCCGGTGATCGCGTCTTACCTGGCGTATTACGTGTTTCGCCCTGAAGGCCGGCGGAACTACGGGGACATCATCGAGCCGCAGCGGCCGCTGCCGGCCTGGGTCGCGCGGGGGCTCGATGGAACGCCGGTGGACCTGCGCAGCCTCAAAGGGCAGTGGTTGCTGCTGGTGGTGGCGCCGGCGGGCTGCGACCGCGCGTGTCAGGACAAGCTCTACCTGCAGCGGCAGCTGCGCGAAGCGCTCGGCAAGGACAAGGACCGCGTCGACCGTGTGTGGCTGATCAGCGACGAGGGTGAAGTGCCGCCAGCGCTGTTGCCGGCGTTGGCGCAGGCGACCGTGCTGCGGGTTCCGGCCGATGTGCTCAGCCGCTGGCTCGAGCCTGCGCCCGGACATGCGCTCGAGGATCATTTCTACTTGGTTGACCCGCTCGGGAACTGGATGATGCGCTTTCCGGCGGGGCTGGACCTCGCCAGCGCCACCAAGGCGCGTCGCGATCTGGAACGGCTGCTGCGCGCCTCCGCGTCCTGGGACCAGCCGGGTCGGCCCGCGCCGGCGCAGCACTGACGAAGCCGGGGCACGATCATGGCGCTCGTCGACCTCTCGCCGCTGCTGCAGTTGCTGCTCGTGGGTGCGGCCGCGGCCACTCCATTGCTCGGCTGGACGCTTTGGCGCCAGCGCTGGGCGGAGCCGCGGGACCGCCTGGCGGCCTTGACGGTTCTGACCGTTTTTCTGACCTTCGATCTGGTCTTGTTCGGCGCCTTTACGCGGCTCACCGATTCCGGGCTGGGCTGCCCGGACTGGCCCGGCTGCTATGGCCACAGCAGCCCGATCGGGGCGCGCGCGGCGATCGAAGCCGAGCAGGCGGTCATGCCGACCGGGCCCGTGACCCATGGCAAGGCCTGGATCGAGATGGTGCATCGCTACCTGGCGACCGGCGTGGGTGCGCTCATCGTCGCGCTGCTGGCGCTGCGCTGGCGTTGGCGCTCCGCATTGGATGAGGGGCCCGGAGGGCTGCGCTGGGCCGGGTTGACGCTGCTGTGGGTTTTGGCTCAGGGGGCGTTTGGCGCCCTGACGGTCACGATGAAGCTGTTTCCCGCGATCGTGACGGCGCACTTGCTCGGTGGGGTAGGGCTGCTGGCCTTGCTGGCGGCCCAGGGGGCGCAGCTGGCGCCGCTGGCCGCCGCAGGAATGCCGCATCGCTGGCGACCGAGCCAGCGGCGCGCGGCCGCGTTGTTGTTGGGCCTGGTCGTGTTTCAGGTCGCCTTGGGCGGGTGGACGAGCACGAATTACGCGGTTTTGGCCTGCTCGGAATTTCCGCGCTGCCAGGGCAGTTGGTGGCCGGCGATGAATTTCTCTGAGGGTTTTTCGGTTTGGCGGCCGTTGGGGCTTACCGCTGCCGGTGAGCCGATTTCATTCGCCGCGCTGACGGCCATTCACTACATGCATCGCTTGTACGCCTATGCGCTGCTGCTGCTGCTCTGGGGCATGGCGTTTTGGCTGTATCGCACCGACCGTGAGCCGCGGCTGGCCAAGGGGCTGGCGCTGCTCGGACTCTGGCAGTTGCTCACGGGTTTGTCGAATGTGGTGCTGGGCTGGCCGCTTCTGGCGGCCGTGGCGCACACCGGGGGTGCAGCTGCCCTGGTGGCTTTGCTCGCCTTCCATCTCGCCCGGCCCGAACCTCAGTTCGCGAGCGCGCGCAGCGCCGCCTTGCACCCCTCGAATTTGCCCGCATGAGCACCCTTGCTACCGCCTCTCCCGCACTGTCCGTCGTTCGGCAGTATTACGCGCTGACCAAGCCGCGCGTCGTGCAGTTGATCGTCTTTTGTGCCCTGATCGGCATGGTTCTCGCCGTTCCCGGAATGCCCAGCGCTGCCCAGTTTCAGCGCATGCTGGTCGCCTCGGTGGGCATCTGGCTGGTGGCGGGCGCGGCTGCCGCTTTCAATTGTCTGGTCGAGAAAAGCATCGACGCCCGCATGCGCCGCACCTCGTGGCGACCGACGGCGCGCGGTGAGTTGAGCAACACTCAGGCGCTGGTTTTTTCGGCCGTGCTCTGCGCGCTGGGATCCTGGGTGCTCTATGTCTGGGTCAATCCCTTGACGATGTGGCTCACGCTGGCGACGTTCGTTGGCTACGCCGTGATTTACACGCTGGTGCTCAAGCCGCTGACGCCGCAAAACATCGTCATCGGCGGCGCTTCCGGGGCCATGCCGCCGGTGCTGGGTTGGGCAGCGATGACCGGGGACGTCGGCCCCGAAGCGATGATTTTGTTTCTCATCATCTTTCTGTGGACGCCGCCGCATTTTTGGGCGCTTGCGCTCTACCGGGTCGAGGACTACCGCAAGTCGGGCTTGCCCATGCTGCCGGTGACGCACGGCAACGAATTCACGCGGCTGCAAATCCTGCTCTACACGCTGGTGCTGTTTGCGGCGTGCCTGCTGCCGTTTGCTTATGGCATGAGCTCCTGGCTCTATCTGGCAGCGGCGGTGGTGCTCAACGCCGGTTTCGTGGGCTACGCGGTGGCGCTGTGGCGGAACTACTCCGATGCGCTGGCGCGCAAGACGTTTCGGTTTTCGCTGATCCACCTGAGCTTGCTGTTTCTCGCGCTGCTGCTGGATCACTACCTGATGTGAGCCCCTTGCGGGCCTGAGCCACGGAGGCCATCGCCGAGCCGCCCGACACGCCGGGCGGATGCTCGAGGCCGCCCGCTGGACCCGTGCACACACCAAGAGGCCCGGCAATGAGCCGGTGGTAAGCCGTCGAGTGAAACCGGCCGCAGAAGCGGCCGGTTGGGGAGCGGAGTGGAATTAGGGCAACACTGAACAAGTCCCGCGCGAGTCGCGCATCCCAGCTGCGGGCGGTCTGCTTCGTTGCAAATCCTCGCCATAGCTGCGGCTATCGCTGCGGTTTACGCCTCGCATCCCATCCCGCGGCCGGGCGCGCGCCATCACGGGAACTTGTGCAGCGTTGCCTTAGGCGTACGCGGCGAGCGACTGGCGCATCTTCTTCATGGCCGCCGCCTCGATTTGGCGGATGCGCTCGGCGCTGACGCCGAATTCCGCCGCCAGTTCATGCAGCGTCATGCCGCCCGAGCCGTCGTCTTTGACGTTGAGCCAGCGCTGCTCGACGATGCGGCGGCTGCGCGGGTCGAGCGCGGCCAAGGCGTTCGCCAAGCCAACGCTCGCGAGCGCGTCGCGCTGCTGCGCCTCGAGCACGGCGGTCGGCTCGTTTTGCGTGTCGGCCAAGTAGGCGATCGGGCCGAAGGCCTCTTCGCCGTCGGCGGCCGGGGTCGGGTCGAGCACGACGTCACCGCCTGCCATGCGCGACTCCATCTCCACGACTTCTTCGGGCTTGACCTTGAGTTCCCGGGCCATGGCCTCGATTTCGCGGGTGCTGAGGGTTTCGCGGTGCGACTCGTGCTCGGCATCGTCCTTGAAGCCTTGCTTCATCGAACGCAGGTTGAAGAAGAGCTTGCGCTGAGCCTTGGTCGTCGCGAGCTTGACCATGCGCCAATTGCGCAGGATGTACTCGTGAATCTCGGCTTTGATCCAGTGCAGCGCGTAGCTGACGAGGCGCACACCACGATCCGGGTCGAAGCGGCGCACGGCCTTCATCAGACCGACGTTGCCTTCCTGAATCAGGTCGGCTTGCGGCAGGCCATAGCCGAGGTACTGCCGAGAGACCGCCACGACCAGCCGCAGGTGCGAGAGCACGAGCTTGGCGGCGGCTTCGAGGTCGCCCTCGTCGCGTAGCTTGCGCGCATAGCTGACCTCTTCCTCGGGCGTCAGCATGGGCATGCGATTGACGGCCGTGATGTAGGCATCGAGATTGCCCAACGGTGGAATCGTCAGCGCCTGGCTCCAGGCGGTTGGTGCAGGAAGCGTCGTTGCGTTGGCCGTTGGGTTCATGTTGGGGTTCCTCCGTATGTTGTTCATATTAGCACTCGCTTCGATCGAGTGCTAAACGAAAAAGTTCCCAAGATTCGTAGGGAATTGAGGGCGTCGCGTGCCTCGGCATAGGCGTCCGCAAGGCCAATATGCGCGCAGCGCAGGGGCTGGAGTTTGACGGAGATCAAACGTCGGTCGGCTGGGGTCAGGGCTCGAGTGGCGGTTCCTCCATGGCCTCGATCTGCTCATTCAGCGTGTCGATCTGGCCGCGCCAGTAGTCGGGCGTGCCGAACCAGGGAAAGTTGATCGGGAAGATGGGGTCTTGCCAGCGGCGGGCGAGCCAGGCGCTGTAGTGGATCAGGCGCAGGGTGCGCAGCGGCTCGATCAGGGCGAGCTCGCGGCGGTCGAAGTCGCGCAGTTCGGTGTAGCCGTCGAGCAGCGCGCCGAGCTGTGCGGTGCGCTGGCGTCGGTCGCCCGAGAGCAGCATCCAAAGGTCTTGCACGGCTGGGCCGGTGCGCGCGTCGTCGAGGTCCACGAAGTGCGGGCCCGGCTCGGGGCGGTCGGCAGGCGTCCAGAGGATGTTGCCTGGGTGGCAGTCGCCGTGGAGGCGGATCCGCGTGATCTGGGCCGTTTTTGGGTCGTATGCCGGCATCAACGCGTCATACTTGGCTATCAAAGATATAGCTTGGTTGACGGCTTCGAGCCAGGCGCCGCGCACCTCCAGCGGCACCGCCTCGTGTGCCAGCAGCCAGTCGCGGGGTTCGAGCGCGTAGCGCTGCAGGTCGATGGCGGGGCGCGTTTCGAAGCGACGCGCCGAGCCGACCTGGTGCAGCCGCGCGAGGAAGCGGCCAATCCACTCGAGCACCTCGAAGTCGTCGAGCTCCGGCCCGCGCCCGCCGCGCCAGGGGCTGAGGGTGAAGTCGAAGCCCGCATGGTGGTGCAGCGTCTGGCCGGCGAGCGCGATCGGCGCCACCACCGGCACTTCGGCCTTGGAAAGCTCGGTGGCGAAGGCGTGCTCTTCGAGAATCTGCGCGCGGCTCCAGCGCCCAGGCCGGTAAAACTTCGCGACGACGACGCGGTGGCCCAGCACCGGCTCGTCGAGATGGACTTGATAGACCCGGTTTTCGTAGGAATTGAGCGCGGTGAGCCGGCCGTCGCCGTAGCAGCCCACCGCGGCCAGTGCGTCGAGCACGCGATCGGGCGTGAGCGCCGTGTACGGGTGCGGGGCGCCGCCGGTGTCTAGAGGCTCGGCGGGATGGGGCGGCAGGGGCTTTGGAGTGAGCGGCATGCCGGCATTGTCGCTGGCCTCGGTTGCGTCAAAATGGCTGGATGAGCAAACAGAACCGTCTGCGTCGTGTGCGCTTGGTGCGCCGTGGCCTGCTGTATTCCCTGGCCTTGGCTGTGGCGATTCTCGTCCTGGGCGGCGTGGGCTTTTGGCTGCTGGACCCGCATGTCCATAGCTTGAGCGATGGCCTTTGGCTGGCGTTCGAGACGGCAGCCACGGTGGGCTATGGGGACATCGTGCCGACGACGCCCGCCTCGCGTTTGTTCTCGGTGGCGGTGGTGCTGCCGGGGCTCGCCGTCCTGTCGCTGACGACGGCCTCGCTCTCGGCGATCTTCGTCGACGAGGAGGTCGAGGTCGAAGAACGCCAGATCGAGCGCGACCTCATGCGCGAGATCGGCGCGCTGCGCGCGGAGGTGCGCGCCTTGCGCGAGGAGGTGCGTGCCCAGGCCGCTGCGCCCTCGCACGGGGGCGCAGCGGTCCACGAGCCGCCTCGGATGCCGTTTGAGAACCCGGGTTTCTGAAGTTTCACCCGCAACTCCAGCGCCGAACAGTCTGCTGACGATATGAAAACTAGAGGCAATGGGCGGCCGCTTGCGCGCGCTCCCAGGGCGCAGCGCTGGCTCAGTAGCTGTACACCCCGCGCCCGGTTTTGCGGCCCAGGCGGCCCGCGGCGACCATTTCTTTGAGCAGGGGGCAGGGGCGGTATTTGCTGTCGCCGAACTCGCGCAGATACACCTCCATCACGGCCAGGCACACGTCCAGCCCGATCATGTCGGCC
>NZ_JAEMQB010000129.1:0-27489 GCF_022759015.1 Tibeticola sp.
GCCGCCCGGTTGCCACGGGGGAGCCGGGGCACATCCAGGTGCGCGGCCCCAATGTGTTCTCCGGCTACTGGCGCATGCCCGAGAAGACCGCCGAGGAGTTCACCGCCGACGGCTTCTTCAAGACCGGCGACGTCGGCCGTTTCGACGCAGACGGGTACGTCACCATCGTCGGACGCAGCAAAGACCTCATCATCTCGGGCGGCTACAACGTTTACCCGGCGGAAATCGAGGGGGTGATCAACGAACTGCCGGGGGTGGCCGAGAGCGCCGTCGTTGGCGTGCCGCACCCGGACTTTGGCGAGGTGGGCGTGGCCATCGTCGTGCCGCGCCCGGGTGCGCAGGTGCAGGCCGAGGCGGTTTTGGCGGCGCTCAAAGCTCAGTTGGCCAACTTCAAGATTCCCAAGCGCTGCTTCGTCGAGCCAGACCTGCCCCGCAACACCATGGGCAAGGTGCAGAAAAACCAGCTACGCGCGCGTTACCAGCACCTGTTCGATGCAGTACAGGCGGCCAGCGGGCCGACTGACTGCTCCTAAAGCAGGAGCATTGCCTGAGCATTTCCTGCTGGCGTCAGCGCAAAACCAGCACCGGAATGTGCGAGTGCGTCAGAACTTGCTGTGTTTCGCTGCCGAGCAGCAGCCGCTTGATGCCGCGGCGCCCGTGCGAGGCCATCACGATCAAGTCGGCCTTGTGCTTCTTGGCCGCGGCGATTAGGGCGTCGGAGACGATGTCGCTCTTGATGGTCACGGGCTTGACTTTGACGCCACGCGGTTCGGCCGCGGCCTTGACGGACTCGACGATCGCACGGCCTTGCTCGGCCCATTCGGTTTCGATGCGCTTGACATCCTCGGGTGGCAAGGGAATGGAGCCTTCGAAATAGCTCGGCGGGTAACGCGGAACGACATGCAGGGCGATCAGTTCGGCTCCGCACAAGGCGGCGAGTTCGATGGCATGGGCGGTGGCTTTTTTGGACAGCTTCGAGCCATCGGTGGCAACCAGTATGCGTTGGTACATCGCGGTGTCCTCTCTCAGTCGGGGGTTTTCAGCTTAAGCGAGCGGGGCTGGTCTCGCTTGATGTAAATCAAACATCCCGTGGTCTTCTGCCGTACAGTCACGGCCCATGACCGCTGGCGCGACTTCTCCTTTGACCGGGCTGACTGCGGAGCCGCCCGAGGCGGCCCAGGTGCTGCCGCTGCTCGATGATCCCGCCGAGTGGTCCGCGTTCAGCCGCCCCGTGCCCGACAAACCCGGATGTTGGGAATCCAGCGTCGTTTTCGAAGGCATGCACTGTGCAGCTTGCGCGCTCACGATCGAGGATGCGCTGCGCAAGATGCCTGGCGTCGAGTCGGTGCAGGTCAGTTCGGCCAGCCACCGGGGGCGGATCGTTTGGGGCGAGGCGGCGGTCAAACCCTCCCAGTGGATGGAGGCCGCGCAGCGTGCAGGCTATCGCGCGATCCCTGCGAACGACGCGTTTTTGAACGAACGGCGCAAGAACGAAATGCGCCAGGCGGTGTGGCGCCTGGGCGTTGCGGGCCTGTGCATGATGCAGGTCATGATGTACGCATGGCCCGTGTATGTCGCCGAGCCGGGCGACATGGCCCCCGACCTGCGCAACCTGCTGCGCTGGGCTTCCTGGGTTCTGAGCCTGCCGGTGCTGATTTTTTCCTGCGGCCCGTTCTTCCAAAATGCCTTGCGGGACCTGCGCGAGCGCCGCATCAGCATGGATCTTCCGGTGGCGCTGGGCATGCTCATCACGTTTGCGGTCAGCACCGCGGGAACGTTCGACCCCAACGGCATTTTCGGTGCCGAGGTGTATTTCGACTCGTTCACGATGTTCGTGTTCTTCCTGCTCGCCGGGCGCTGGCTCGAGTTGCGCATGCGCGACCGCACAGCCGGGGCGCTCGAAGCCTTGATGAATCGCTTGCCCGACAGCGTCGAACGGCAACGGCCCGACGGCAGCTTTGAGCGGGTGGCCGTTCGCCGCCTGCAAGTCGGTGACGTCGTGCGCGTGCGGGCCGGCGAGGCGTTTCCTGCAGACGGGGTGCTGGTCGAAGGCGAAACCATGGTCGACGAGGGGCTGCTGACCGGTGAGTCGCGCCCGGTCGCCCATCCGGCGGGTAGTTCGGTCATCGCCGGCAGCCACAACTTGACGGCCAGCGTGCTGATGCGGGTGGAGCGCACCGGCGAGCAAACCCGATTTGCCCAGATCGTCGCGTTGATGGACGCCGCGGCCACGTCCAAGCCCAGCATCGCTCGGCTTGCCGATCGGATCGCCAAGCCCTTTCTCGTGGGCGTGCTGCTTGCGGCAGGGGCTGCCGTGCTGTATTGGTGGCCGCAGAATCCGGGGCACGCCTTGATGGTGGGCGTCGCCGTGCTGATCGTTACCTGCCCTTGTGCGCTGTCGCTGGCGACGCCGGCGGCCATGCTTGCGAGTGCTGGCGCGCTGGCCCGCCGGGGGGTGCTCGTGCGGCGGCTCGAAGCCATCGAAACCTTGGCTTCGGTCGATTGGATCGTTTTCGACAAGACCGGAACCCTCACCCGCGATGCGTTTGCGCTGCAACAGATGCAGGCGCGGCCGGGCATTTCCCCAGACGAGGCCTTGGCGTGGGCGGCTGGGCTCGCGCGCCACTCGCTGCATCCGGTCTCGCGCGCATTGGTGGCGGCGGCCGCAGCGCGGGGCCTGAGCGCGTTCGACGTCGTCGAGGTTCAGGAGCAGTCGGGTCTAGGCGTCCAGGCGCGGCCGACGCCGTCCGTGATCGCTGGCACGGCGATCCAGGGGGCGCTGCGTTTGGGCTCGGCAGCATTTTGCGGCGTGGTGGCCGACGACTCGGACACGCTCAAGGTCTATCTGGCCGATGAAGCGGGTTGGCTTGCAAGCTTCGAGCTGCGCGAGGCGCTGCGGCCCGACGCTGCCGCGACGGTGGAGGCTTTGCGCGGGTTGGGCCTGCAGGTGCGCATCCTTTCCGGCGACCGACCGGCAGCGGTGCGCCGGGTGGCAGCCGAGTTGGGCCTCGGTCCCGACGAAATCCAAGGTGGGTGCCTGCCCGAGGATAAACTCGCGGCCCTGCAGCGGGCGCAGAAGGCGGGTCACCGTGTCGCCATGGTGGGCGACGGACTCAATGACGGGCCCGTGCTGGCGGGGGCTCACGTGGCCTTTTCCTTGGGCCAATCGGTGCCTTTGACTCAGTCCAAATCCGATTTCATCGTGCTGGGTGAGCGGCTCGGGCCGATCGCCCAGGCGGTCGAGCAGTCGCGGCGCACCCTGCAGATCGTGCGGCAGAACCTGTGGTGGGCGGTGGGCTACAACGCCCTCTGTGTGCCGTTGGCGATTTTTGGTTGGTTGCCGGCATGGCTTGCCGGTCTGGGTATGGCGGCGAGTTCGCTCTTCGTCGTGCTCAATGCGCTGCGCTTGTCCCGCCCTGAGGCTCACGAGGTCTTGGGCGCGGCGACTCGGCAGGAACTGAAGGAGGCGGTCTAATGGAGATCCTCTACATGCTCGTTCCGCTGTCGGTGGTTTTGGTTTTTTTCATCCTTGCCGGCATGTGGTGGGCGATTTTTCGCGGGCAGTTCGACGACATCGATGTCGAGGCCGAGCGGATCTTGAGGGACGATTGATAATCATCAAGGTTGTGATCCGGTTTTCCCTGGAAACTCGAACCTGGTCTTTTTTGGTAATGGAGACGTAAATGAAGTTTGCAAACGCACAGGCGACTGTGTACAACGACACCGTTGTGCGCCAGTTCGCCATCATGACGGTCGTCTGGGGTGTCGTTGGCATGCTGGTGGGCGTGATCGTCGCGACCCAGTTGGCATTCCCCGACCTCATTGCGGGTATTCCGTGGCTCAGCTACGGCCGATTGCGGCCGCTGCACACCAACGCGGTGATTTTCGCGTTCGGTGGCTGTGGCCTCATTGGCACTTCGTTTTACGTGGTTCAGCGTACGAACCAGGTTCGCCTGTTTGGCGACAAGCTCGCCTCGTTTGTGTTCTGGGGCTGGCAGGCGGTTATCGTTGCGGCTGCCATTACCTTGCCGCTGGGCTACAACCAGTCCAGAGAGTACGCGGAGCTGGAGTGGCCGATCGACCTTCTGATCGCGGTGGTGTGGGTGGCCTACGCGATCGTGTTTTTCGGCACGGTCGGCACGCGCAAGGTGCGTCACATCTATGTGGCGAACTGGTTCTACGGCGCGTTCATTTTGGCTATCGCGCTGCTGCACATCTTCAACAACATCGCCATCCCGGCTGGTGCGCTCAAGTCCTACTCGGCATACGCGGGCGTGCAGGATGCGATGGTGCAATGGTGGTACGGGCACAACGCGGTCGGCTTCTTCCTGACGGCCGGCTTCCTCGGCATGATGTACTACTTCATTCCGAAGCAGGCCGAGCGCCCGGTTTATTCCTATCGCCTCTCCATCGTCCACTTCTGGGCGCTGATCTTCACCTACATGTGGGCGGGTCCGCACCACCTGCACTACACCGCGCTGCCCGACTGGACCCAGTCCCTCGGCATGGTGTTCTCTCTGATCCTGTTGGCACCCAGCTGGGGTGGCATGATCAACGGCATCATGACGCTTTCGGGTGCTTGGCACAAGCTGCGTGACGACCCGATCCTGCGCTTCCTGATCGTTTCCCTGTCCTTCTACGGCATGTCGACCTTCGAAGGTCCGATGATGTCCATCAAGACCGTGAACGCCCTGTCGCACTACACGGACTGGACCGTGGGTCACGTGCACTCGGGCGCGCTCGGCTGGGTGGGCTTGGTTACGATGGGTTCGATGTACTACCTGATCCCGCGGCTCTTTGGTCAGAAGCAGATGTACAGCGTCAAGGCGATCGAGGTTCACTTCTGGACCGCCACCATCGGCATCGTGCTCTACATCGCCTCCATGTGGATCGCCGGCGTCATGCAAGGTCTGATGTGGCGCGCCGTCAACCCCGACGGCACCCTGACCTACACCTTCGTCGAATCGGTCAAGGCCACCTTCCCGTTCTACGTGCTGCGCCTGAGCGGTGGTCTGCTGTACCTGTTTGGCATGTGTGTAATGGCTTGGAATACGTTCAAGACCGCAACAGCGGGCCGTGCCGTGACCGTCCAGATCCCCGCCGCCGTGGCGCACGCTTAAGGAGCACAACATGGCTGCACAAAATGCAAGCTCGGGCCTCTCGCATGAGCGCATCGAGACCAGCAACTTCCTGATGATCGTGCTCACGCTCATCGTGCTGGTCGTCGGTGGCTTGGTGGAGATCGTCCCCTTGTTTTTCCAAAAATCCACCACGCAGCCGGTTGCGGGCCTCAAGCCCTATACCGCGCTGCAGCTCGCGGGTCGGGACGTGTACCAACGCGAGGGCTGCTACAATTGCCACTCGCAAATGATTCGCCCCTTCCGCGCCGAGACTTTGCGCTATGGCCCTTATTCGGTCGCGGGCGAATTCGTCTACGACCACCCCTTCCAGTGGGGCAGCAAGCGCACGGGTCCAGACTTGGCGCGTGTGGGCGGTCGCTACAGCGACGAGTGGCATCGCATCCACCTCAACAACCCGCGTGATGTCGTGCCTGAGTCCAACATGCCGCGTTATCCGTGGCTTGCGCAAAACGAGGTGGACGCCGACTCCCTGCCGGCTCATATGAAGGCGCTGCGAGCCGTGGGTGTGCCCTACACCGACGAGGAGATCGCCAAAGCGGCCGAAGAGGTCAAGGGCAAGACGGAGCTCGACGCCGTCATCGCCTATCTCCAGGTGCTCGGGACGGCACGCAAGTAACCGCAGGAACACGTCATGGACTTCGATATCAACACCGTGCGGTCCGCCGTGACGGTCCTGAGCTTCGTGCTGTTCATCGGCATCGTCGCCTGGGCATGGTCGGGCAAGCGCAAGCAAGACTTCGAAGAAGCGGCACGTCTGCCGTTCCAGCAAGACTGAACGGCTGAAAGGAAAACAACATGAGCGACTTCACCAGCAACTTTTGGGATCTGTACGTCGCGGTCACGACCGTCGTCAGCATCCTGGCTTGCGCCTTGCTTCTCTGGTTCAGTGGTAAGACCCATGCGATGTCCGCGCATGACAACACCACGGGCCATGTGTGGGATGGCGATTTGCGTGAGATGAACAACCCTCTGCCGCGTTGGTGGGTGGGTCTGTTCGTGATCACGGTCGTGTTCGGCCTAGCCTATCTCTTCCTCTACCCTGGCGCGGGCACCTTTGCCGGCAAGCTCGGTTGGACCTCCCGCGGGCAGTACGAAGCCGAAGTGGCCAAGGGGAACAAGGAAGTGGCCCCGATTTACGCCAAGTTCATGGCCATGACCCCCGAGGAACTGGCCAAAGATCCCAAAGCCATGGCAATTGGCGAGCGGATTTTTCAAAACAACTGCGCGCAGTGCCATGGGGCCGATGCCAAGGGAAGCAAAGGCTTCCCGAACCTGACCGATGGGGATTGGTTGTATGGCGGGGATCCTGCGACGATCAAGACCACGCTGGAGCAGGGCCGGATCGGCAACATGCCGCCGATGGCTGCGGCCGTCGGAACCCCGGAAGACGTGCGCAACGTCGCGAACTACGTCTTGAGTTTGTCGGGGGCACCGCATGACTCCGCACGCGCCGAGCTGGGCAAGCCCAAGTTCGTGGTTTGTGCCGCGTGTCACGGGCCGGACGGCAAAGGCAACCCCGCCATCGGTGCACCCAACCTGACCGACAACGTCTGGCTGCACGGCTTTGGCGAAAACGCGATCATGGAGATGATCAACAAAGGCAAGACCAATCAGATGCCTGCTTGGTCCGGCAAACTGACGCCCGAGCAGATCCACGTGCTGACGGCCTACGTCTGGAACCTGTCGCACCAAGGCGGCGACATCGCGGCAGCCAAGTAAGGCCCGCTTTCATTGAATAGATTGGGGGCGCGGGCCTGGCGTCCGTGCCCCCTTCTTTATTGCGGATCTAGGATCGAAACATGAGCGACGCGAATGAAATGGAAGCTCGGGCTTCGAGCGGCACGAAGGATGCCGGGAAAGGCAGCTTGGATACGTCCAAACCAGGTCAGGACTCGGGCAAAGCCGAGCCCGACGTGGTCTGGTTGTATCAAGCCTCCAAGAAGATTTATCCGCGCAGCGTCGACGGCACGTTCGCGCGGTGGCGTTGGTTTTTCGTCTTTCTGACGCAGGCGGTTTTTTACCTGACACCCTGGCTGCAATGGGGAAACCGGCAGGCGGTTTTGTTCGACCTGGGGGCGCGGCGCTTCTACATCTTTGGTCTCGTCATCTACCCGCAGGACTTCATCTTCCTGACGGGCTTGCTGATCCTCTCCGCCATGTCGCTGTTCATGTTCACAGCGATCGCGGGGCGTCAGTGGTGTGGTTACGCGTGTCCGCAGACGGTCTATACCGAGATCTTCATGTGGATCGAGCGCAAGATCGAAGGCGACCGCAGTGCGCGCATGCGTCTCGACCAGTCGCCGATGTCGCTCGAGAAGTTCCTGCGCAAAGCCGCCAAGCAACTTGCTTGGATCGCAGTCGGTCTGTGGACGGGCTTCACCTTCGTCGGCTATTTCACCCCGATTCGTGAGCTGGGCCATCTGTTTCTGACCTGGAACATGGGGCCGTGGGAAACCTTTTGGGTGTTTTTCTACGGTTTTGCCACCTACGGCAACGGCGGCTACATGCGCGAGCAGGTGTGCAAGTACATGTGCCCCTATGCGCGTTTCCAAAGCGCCATGTTCGACAAGGACACGCTCATCGTCTCGTACGACGCCGAGCGCGGAGAGCCGCGTGGGCCGCGTCCTCGCAAAGCCGACCCGAAGGCGCTGGGTCTCGGTGACTGCATCGACTGTACTTTGTGTGTGCAGGTTTGCCCGACCGGGATCGACATCCGCAACGGCCTGCAATACGAATGCATCAGCTGTGCGGCGTGCATCGACGTGTGCGACGGCGTGATGGAGAAGATGGGTTACCCGAAGGGCCTGATTCGCTACACCACGGAGAATGCGATGCGCGAGCACTGGACGAAGGAGCAGGTGGTGCGCCACATGTTCCGGCCCCGGGTGCTGGTCTATCTGACCATCATCACCGTGGTGCTCGCGGCGATGATCACCGCCTTGGTCTTGCGTCCGCCGCTCAAGGCCGACGTGGTGCGCGACCGTGCGACCTTGGCGCGCATCGTCGAGGGCGGGCAGCTCGAAAACGTGTACCGCATCCAAATCATGAATGCTCGTGAGGAGCCGCAACGGGTGAAGATCGACGTTCGGGGCCTCAAAGACATCCGTGTGGCGTCGGAAAACGTGTTCAGTGTCGGACCCGCCGAAGCGCGTTGGGTGGTCGTCACCGCACGCGTTCCCTATGGGGTCGCCGAGCCCGGCACGCATCCGATCGAGTTCACGCTCGAGGCGCTGGAGCATCCCGGTAAAGTGGTCGTCGAGAAATCTGTCTTTATCATTCCGCGTTAAAGGAGCCCAGCGATGAAACCGACTCAACCCTGGTGGCGTTTTGGCCATGTCTGGCTGGTGATCAGCGGGCCGGCAGTGGTCGTGGTCGCCAGTTTCGTGACGCTCTATCTGGCCATCAAAAACCCCGATCCGGTGCAGCAAGAGTATTACGGTCGGGCACCGGCCGAGGAGGAGGCGGTTTCGCCTCAAGCGATTGCACCCGCGGAGCTTGCGCGCAACCACGCGCAAACCGGCATTCCGGCGCAGGTGCTGAATCCGAAAAAATAACCTGGGTGAGGCGCGGCTGGTCGTATCTCACGGATCGGTGTTTGGAGGAGTACAAAACGATGGAGACAACCTCAATCAAGGCCCAGCGGTGGATGTGGATCGCATGGCCGTCGTTTTTGATGGCCGGCGTGTTGGAGATGCTGGTGTTTGCCGTCGTCGATCCAACGGAGTTGCACTGGCTGGGCGCGCGGCTCGAGTTGTCGCGGTCCGGCGTCTATACCTTGGCGTTTTTCGTGTTTTGGGCCTGCACGTTCGGCTCGAGTGCCTTGACAACCCTGCTTTCGATGTCGCCGTTCGAGGTGAATCGTTGCCCTTTGCCTGCGACGGACCGCCCCGACGGGTGCCCGAAGCAAGAGCGGTCACCCTCTTCCCACTGAGCTGCAGCGGGTGACTTTTTCATTGACGTTCCCCGGCGCTGAGCCGTGAGCGTCGCAGAGTTGTCGCCGTTTTCCCTAGACCGGTCCAGTTTTGGCCGTTCAATCCCGGCAGCTCGGGTTGTTGACGATGGCCTTGAGCGCTTCGGGATTGAGGATGCGCACATGGCGTTGGCGCACGTCGCAGATGCCTTCTTCGACAAACTTCGAGAAGGTGCGGCTGACCGTTTCGAGTTTCAGCCCCAGATAGCTGCCGATCTCCTCGCGGGTCATTCGCAATACCAGTTCGGACTGCGAAAAGCCACGCGCGTGGAGCCGCTGAACCAGATTGAGCAAAAACGCCGCGAGGCGCTCCTCGGCGCGCATGCTGCCAAGCAACAGCATCACCCCGTTCTCGCGCACGATCTCGCGGCTCATGATCTTGTGCACATGGTGCTGCAGGGCGCCGACTTCCCGGGACAGTTCTTCGATCCGGTGAAAGGGCATTACACAGACTTCGGCGTCTTCGAGGGCGATCGCATCGCAGGTGTGATGCTCATGGACGATGCCGTCGAGTCCGATGATTTCGCCGGCCATCTGGAAGCCCGTGACCTGATCTCGACCGTCTTCGGTGACCACACAGGTCTTGAAAAATCCCGTGCGTATGGCGTAGAGCGAGGTGAATTTTTCCCCGTTGCTAAAGAGCGTCGCGCCGCGTTTGACGCGTCGGCGCACCGCGACCAGGTCGTCGATGCGCTGCAACTCGGTTGCGGATAAGCCGACGGGCATGCACAGCTCACGCAGATTGCAGTTGGAGCACGCAACTTTGAGGGTGTCCGCTTTCAGCAGCATGGTGGTCGTTGGTCGAGAGGGGTGGAAAATGGCACTTTTGCCGAAACAGGCGCTATTCTGGCATGCGGCCGCGCGCCAGCGCCCGTGCTTGATGCGCATCAAGCCCAGGGCACGAGCGAACGGGCATAGTGCGGCTACTTTCATCTTGGAAGATTTGCCATGAGTGTGGTCTCGCCCGAACTTCTGGCCCGGTATGACATTCCGGGGCCTCGCTACACCTCTTACCCGACGGCCGATCGATTCGTCGAAGCTTTCGGACCGGAGGAATATGGTCGTTTTCTCGACCAGCGGCGGGACGGGGTGGCGGCGACGGCCCCGCTGTCTTTGTACGTGCACATCCCTTTTTGTGAATCGCTCTGCTACTACTGCGCGTGCAACAAGATCATCACGCGGCACCACGAGCGAGCGCAGCCGTATCTGCGCTATCTGAGCCGGGAGGTGGATTTGCATCTCCAGCACATCGGGCCGGGGCAGGCCGTTTCGCAATTGCACCTCGGAGGCGGCAGCCCGACCTTTTTGTCGGACGCGGAACTGGCCGAGTTGATGCAGATGTTGCGGCGGGCGTTCAAGCTGGTTCCGGGCGGTGAGTATTCCATCGAAATCGACCCGCGCACAGTGGATGCGGCACGCCTGGAGCAGATCGCGGCGCTGGGCTTCAATCGCATCAGCTTCGGCGTGCAGGATTTCGACCCGGAAGTGCAAAAAGCGGTGCACCGTGTGCAACCCTACGAACAGGTGGCGGCCCTGATGGAGGCCGCCCGGCGAATCGGCTTCGAGTCGGTCAACGTCGACCTGATTTATGGTCTGCCGCGGCAGACGCCCGAATCTTTCGAGCGCACCTTGGAGCAGGTGGTCCAGATCCAGCCCGACCGGATCGCGCTCTATGCCTACGCGCATCTGCCCGAGCGCTTCAAGCCCCAGCGCCGCATCCACAGCGCCGAGCTTCCACCAGCGGCCGACAAAGTCTTGATGCTGGCGCGCTCGCTCGATGCCTTCACTGACGCCGGCTACGTCTACATCGGGATGGACCATTTCGCGCGCCCCAACGATGCGCTGGCAGTGGCCAAGCGCCAGGGGCGTCTGCACCGGAATTTTCAGGGGTACAGCACGCAGCCGGACTGCGACTTGATCGCGCTCGGGGTTTCGGCGATCGGCCGTGTGGGGGCGAGCTACAGCCAGAACGCCAAGACGCTCGAAGAGTATTGCGACCATCTCGACCATGGGCGCTTTCCCGTCGTGCGCGGCTTGGCGCTGAGCCGAGACGACCTTCTCCGGCGCAGCGTCATCATGGCGATCATGTGCCAGGGTGAAGTGCTTTTCGAGTCGGTCGAATTGGCGCATCTGATCGATTTCCGCAGCTATTTTTCAGCCGAGCTCGAGGCGCTCAAGCGGCTGGAGGAGCAGGGACTGGTGCGGCTGACGAACGACTCCCTGGTGGTCACGCCCCAGGGCTGGTTCTTCGTTCGCGCGGTGGCGATGGTGTTCGATCGTTATCTTCAGGCCGACCAGAATCGGGCACGGTTTTCGAAAATCATCTAAAACCGCGGCATGCAGACCGCTTTAGTTGCCACCGCAGCGTTGATGGGCTTCGCGGGTGGGCCGCATTGCATCGCGATGTGTGGTGCCGCGTGTGCCGGGATTGGGCGCGCCGCTGAACCGCACGGAACCTCGGCGATGTGGATCTTTCAGTTGGGACGGGTTCTGGGTTATTCCGCCTTGGGTGCGGCGGCGGCGGTTTCGGTGCAGGGCTTGGGGTGGCTGACCACGCAGAGCGTGGCCATCCGGCCGCTTTGGACCCTGCTCCATGTGGCGGCGGTCGTGCTCGGTTTGCTGCTGCTGGTTCAGGCGCGTCAACCGGCTTGGCTCGATGAAGCGGCGCGATCGCTGTGGGCGCGCGTGCGGGCCTTGCAAGCCCGTTATGGCCGACGGGCTCCTTTGTTGATCGGCGTGCTTTGGGCCTTCATGCCCTGCGGGCTGCTGTACTCGGCGCTGATGGTTGCCGCGCTCAGTGGCGGCCCGCTCGAGGGGGCCTTGAGCATGGCGGTGTTTGCCGCGGCGTCGAGCCTGGCCTTGATGGCTGCGCCTTGGCTGTTGCTGCGCTTGCGCACGCTGGGTTCGGGTGACTGGGGCATGCGGATCGCCGGGCTGGCGCTTGCGGTCGTCTCAGCCTATGCCTTGTGGATGGATGTGATGCACGACACGGCGCCTTGGTGCGCGCCCCACTGAACCTGGGACAAGGCTGAAGAACGGGCGGCCTTGGACGTTCCGATCAGGCGTGACCGCGCTGCGGAGGTGCCGAAGCTTTCGACCGTTCAACCTAAATCCGGCAGTTGGGCGCGTTTAGGTTCAACCGCGGCTGGCTTTGTAGAGCATGTAGGCGGCGAGTCCATAGAGGATGAAGGCGAAGAGCCGTTTGAGGGGCTTGACCGCCATGGCGTGGGCTGCGCGTGCGCCCCAGGGGGCCGTCAAGACGCTGGCACTGGCGATGACGAGCAGGGCTGGCAGCCACACATAGCCCAGGGACAGCGGCGGGCGACCCGCGAGTCCGTGTCCCGCCAGGATGTAGCCGACGGTGTTGCTGAGCGCGATCGGAAAGCCCAAAGCCGCCGATGTGGCGACCGCTTGGTGGATGGCCACGTTGCAGCGTGTCATGAACGGAACGCTGAGGAAGCCGCCACCCGCACCCACCAGGCCGGACAGAAAGCCGATCGCTCCACCTGCGCCCCAAAGGCCCAGCGGGCCGGGGACGGTGCGACTTGCGGGCGGCTTGCGATCGAGCAGCATCTGGGTGGCCGAGAAGGTGACGAAGGCCGCAAAGACCAAAGCGAGCGTCGTGCCTTTGAGCACGCTGAAGGCGCCGAGGCTGGCGAGCAGCGAGCCGAGGATGATGCCCGGCGCCAGTGCCCGAACCAAGTCCCAGCGCACGGCACCGCGGCGATGGTGGGCGCGCACGCTGGAGAGAGCCGTGAACACGATCGTGGACATCGAGGTGGCGATGGCGACCTTCACCGCAAGATCCGCGCTGACGCCGCGTTGCGTGAGCATCCAGGTGAGGAAGGGCGTCATGACCATGCCACCACCGATGCCCAGCAAGCCCGCGAGAAAGCCCGTGACGGTGCCGAGCAGCGCGAGTTCCAGGATCAGGGACGGTTCAAGCATGGATGGGGGATGGTGCGTCCGCCGGGCGCGCGACGGAAGCCGAACGCTGCGCGTGATGAGGGTGGGGACGTTGCAGACGGTGGAAAGGTGTCTGCGGACGCCGCCGAACCGTCATCCTGAACCGGGGGTTCAGGTGGGCGAGGGCAGCCTGCCGTTGGGTTCATCTGACGCGAGACGATCACGCTCGACAGGCAATGTACCAAGCCCGTGCTCAAAGAGCATTGGTTCAAGGAACTATATGGCCCGACCTGCGCCGCAGACGCTTTGGATTGTAGAGGAAGGCGAGGCGGAAGGCGCCTGCACGCGCCAAACAGCCCGAAGCCCGGCTGCAGGTTAGAGCAACTGCTGATCCCGCGCCAGCTGTTCGTCGATGCGCGCAATCAATTGCTCGATGCGCTGTGTGGAGTCGGGGTCGGCTGGTGCATTCGACGGCGCACTCGCAGCGGCAGCTGCCGGGCGGTCGGCGAGGTCGTAGGCGAGGTTGAGCGCCGCGAGAACCGCGATGCGGTCGCGGGCGCGCAGCTTGCCCGCATCCCGGATGCGACACATGGCCGTATCGACGCGTGCGACGGCTTCGAGCAAGCGGGCTTCCCCGCCATCGGGGCAGGAGAGCACGTAGCTCTGTCCCATGATCTGCACTTCGAGCTGCTTCATGCGGGAGTTTCTCCAGGCTCGTCTTCGGCCGGCAGGCGAGCGATGAGGGCGTCGACTCTCGAGCGGGCTTCCCGCAGGCGCTGGCGCAGCGCGTCACGCTCACGGGTGACGGCGGTGAGCTGGGCTTGCAGCAGCTCATTGGCACGCAGCAGCTGTTCGTGACGCAGCAACAGCCGCTCCACGCGGTCACTGAGGGCGTCGATCGGGTCCGGTGGGTTCATGGCGCGGGTGTTGCAAGGATGGCTCGCGGATTGTATCGACCGGGTGCGGCTTCTGGGGGCGCGCTCGGGTGGCGCGGCGCGGGCGAGCTCCGGATCGTGGCGGTCTACAATCGCGCCTGTTGGTGCCTGCGGCAGCGTTCGGTTGTCGCGGTTCAACGGGAAGCAGGGGGAGAGGCCCAGAGCCGGGTCGATCTAACCTGCGCTGCCCCCGCAACGGTAAGTGGACGAGTCTTTCTTCGGAGGGCTCCGTTTTCGGCAATCAGCCACTGGGCGCGTGCTGCACGCGTTTGGGAAGGCGCCGAAGGTCGCTCCATCAGCCCGGATACCGGCCAACACGGTGGCATGTGCCCGACGAGGGTCATGCCGACACAGCCCAGGCACCGACGGGGAGGTCGGTGAGGGCGCCCAAATCTGCTGTTCGTTCCATGTCGATATCGCTCGTTCTCACGCGTCGGCGCCTGCGCCGCTCTGCGCTCGCCCTCGCCTGGCCTTCTGCCATCGTCCCGATCCTCGGGGCTCCTATCGCCCAGGCCGCCGATGTGCCGTCTGCGGCGCTGCCACCCATGTTCGTGACCGCGGCGCGCGCGCCGCAGCCGCTGCCCGAAGTGCTCGCCGACGTGACGGTGCTCGACCGCGCGGCCATCGAGCAAAGCGGCGCGGTTGGCGTAGCCGATCTACTGGCCCGCCAGCCGGGTATCGAAATCAGCCGCAACGGCGGTCCAGGCACCAACACCAGCGTCTTCATCCGCGGGGCTGAGACGCGCTTTACCGCGGTCTACCTCGACGGGGTGCGGCTCGACAGCCAATCCACGGGCGGCGCCGTGTGGGAGAGCATTCCTCTGTCGCTGATCGAGCGCATCGAGATCCTGCGCGGCCCCGCGGCGGCGGTCTATGGTTCGGACGCGATGGCTGGGGTGATTGCGCTCTTCACGCGCCGGGGCGAGGGGGCGTTGCAGCCCTCGATCCGCGTTGGCGCCGGGACGTATGCCACGCGGGGCATCGACGCGGCGCTTTCGGGCGCTTCCGGAGGCTGGGACTATGCGCTGTCGCTCGCGCACCAGCGCAGCGACGGGTTCAACGCGCGCACCGTGGCGACGGCGAATCCGGACCGCGATGGCTACGAAAGCGACTCGGCGAGCATGCGGCTCGGCTACGACGCCAGCGCGCAGCATCGGCTGGAGTTGACGGCGCTTTCCAGCCGTCTCGACAGCCAGTACGACGGTTTTCTGCCGGGCGCCGACGACCGCAACCGGCACAAACTGGAGACCGTGGGGCTCGGCTGGCGCGCGCGCTGGAACGACGCGCTGACGAGCCGTTTTTCGGTCACCGATGCCCGCCAGCGGTATGAGACCGAGCCTTCGCCCTACCTGACGATCACGCACTTGCGCAACCTCACGGCGCACAACGAATGGCGCCAGGGCGCACAGCGTGCGACGCTGGTGCTGGAGCGGCGAGAGGATGCGTTGCAGAACGCGCCCATCGACCGCAGCCGCGCGCAGAACGCCGTGGCTGCGGGCTGGGGCTATCTGGGCGCGGTGCACAGCGTACAGCTCAATCTGCGGCACGACGACGACAGTGAATTCGGCGGCAAGGCGACCGGCAGCGTGGCTTATGGCTACGCATGGACACCGTCTTGGCGGGCGACGGTTGCTGCTGGCACGGCCTTTCGCGTGCCGACGCTCTATCAGCGTTTCAGCGTTTATGGCCAGCCGACGCTCGTGCCCGAGACCGCGCGCAACGTCGAGCTCGGCCTTAAGTACGCCCAAGGCAGCGACGCGTTCAGCGCGGTGCTCTACCGCAACCGCGTGCGCAACCTCATCAGCTTTGGCGCGCCGGGGGGCTGTGCGTCGAGCTTTGGCTGCTACACGAACACCGCGCGCGCGCAGTACGAGGGCTTGACGCTCTCGGGCCAGACGCGATGGGCGGGGGTGGATTGGCGCGCCTCGCTCGATCTGCAGAACCCACGTGACGAGACCACCGGCAAGCGGCTGGCACGCCGTGCGCGTGAGCATGCCTTCGTCGGCGCCGACCTGCAATGGGCCGGCTGGCGCTGGGGCGCGGAGTGGCAACTCTCGGCGATGCGTTACGACGACGCGGCCAACAAGGTGGCGCTGGGCGGATACGGCCTGCTCAACCTGACCGCCAGCCGTCCGCTCACGCGCGACTGGACGCTCAGCGCCCGGCTGGACAACCTGGCCGACAAGTCCTACCAACTGGCCAACACCTACGCAACCCCGGGTCGCAGTCTGTGGCTGGCGCTGCAGTGGGCACCGCGCTGAGCTGAAAACCCGCGCCGGACTGCGCCATGCCGAGCGCCACCTGCCCCGCGCTGTTGATCTCGGCCCCGGCCTCGGGCCAGGGCAAAACCACGGTCACGGCGGCGCTCGCGCGGCTGTGGACGCGGCGTGGCGCTCGGGTGCGGGTGTTCAAGTGCGGGCCGGACTTTCTGGACCCGCATTGGCATGCGCTGGCCAGCGGTCAACCGGTGGACAACCTCGACCTTTGGATCAATGGCGAGACCGACATCCGCGCGCGGCTGCACGAGGCGGCCGCCCATAGCGACCTGATCCTGATCGAAGGGGTGATGGGGCTGTTCGACGGCGAGCCCAGCGCGGCCGACCTGGCGGTGAAGCTGGGCCTTCCGGTGCTGGCGGTGATCGACGCCGGCGCCATGGCCGGCACCTTTGGCGCCCTGGTGCACGGCCTGCGCCACTACCGACCCGGCCTGCCCTGGGCGGGCGTGCTGGCCAACCGCGTGGCCAGCGAGGGGCACGAGCAGATGCTGCGGGCTTCGGTGCGCGCGGACGATCTGGGGGTCCAGCCCGGTGGCATCGACGCGGGGTGGCTGGGGGGTTTGCGCCGCGATACGGGCTTTGCGCTGCCCGAGCGGCATCTGGGTTTGACATCGGCAGCCGAATTGCCCGACGCGCAGCAGCGGCTCGATGCGCTGGCCGACGCGCTCGAATACACGCCGCTGGGTCGACTGGACGCCGCGGGCTGGCAGCGCTGGGCGGTGGCCTTTGAGGCGCCACCCGAGCAGCCGGTGGCACCCTTGCTGCGGGGGCGCACGGTAGCCGTGGCGCGCGACGCGGCGTTTTGTTTCATCTACCCGGCCAACCTCGACACCTTGCGCGCGCTCGGCGCTGAGTTGGTGTTCTTCTCCCCGCTGGCCGATGAACCGGTGCCGGACTGCGATGCGCTCTGGCTGCCAGGCGGCTACCCCGAGCTGCATGCCGACGCGCTGCAGCAGGGCATGCGCTGCCGCACCTCGTTGGCGGCGCACATCGCCGCCGGCAAGCCGGTCTGGGCCGAGTGCGGCGGCATGATGCCCTTGTTCGACGCGATCACCCTGGCCGATGGAGCGCGTGTGCCGATGTGGGGCCTCTTGCCGGGCGAGGTGGCGATGCAGCCGCGGCTGGCGGCGCTGGGCGCGCAGCGCTGGCGCACATCCCGCGGGGAATTGCGGGGGCACAGCTTTCACTATTCGACGCTGACCACGCCGCTGCTGCCGGTGGCGCACACCGAACCCGCGACCGGCCGCGGCCAGCCCGAAGCGGTGTACGGCCTGGGGGCGCTGCGGGCAAGCTACTTCCACGCCTGGTTTGCTTCTAATTTGGAAGCAACAGAAGACCTTTTTACGCTGGGTTAGCCATGAATTTCCTCGAAAATTGGCTCCCCCAACGCATCGTTTGCCTGACCGAGGAGACGACCGAGTGGCTGTACCTGCTCGGGCAGGAGGCGCGCATCGTCGGCATCAGCGGCTACACGGTACGGCCGCGGCGCGCGCGCGCGGAAAAGCCCAAGGTCAGCGCGTTTCTGAGCGCCAAGATCGATCAGATTCTGGCGCTGCAGCCCGACTGCGTGTTGGGCTTTTCCGACCTGCAAGCCGACATCGCCGCTGCCTTGATACGCGCCGGGGTGCCGGTGACCGTGTTCAACCAGCGCAGCGTGGACGAGATTTTCGCCATGCTCTACCAAGTAGCGGCCATCGTCGGTTGCGCCGAGGCGGGGGCGGCGCGCCTCGCCGCGCTGCGCGCGCGGCTCGACGACATCGCGGCTGAGGCCGGCGCACTGGTGCGCGCGGGCGCGCGGAGGCCCCGGGTGTATTTCGAGGAATGGGACGAGCCCGCCATCAGCGCGATCCGCTGGGTGTCGGAGCTGGTCGGGATTGCGGGCGGCGAGGACATCTTCCCGGAGCTGGCCGCCGAGCCGCTGGGCAAGCAGCGCATCATCGCAGACCCGGCCGAAGTGGTGCGGCGCGCACCCGACATCATCATCGGTTCCTGGTGCGGCAAGAAGTTTCGCCCCGAGCGGGTCGCCGCGCGGCCCGGCTGGCAGGACGTGCCCGCGGTGCGGCACGGGCAGCTGTTCGAGATCAAGTCGGCCGACATCCTGCAGCCCGGGCCGGCCGCATTGAGCGATGGCGTCGAGCAGCTGCACCGCATCATTGGCGGCTGGATGCGCGCGTCGATCGAAGGGACACCGCGATGAGCGCTGAGCCCGTCCGTTCGCAGACCAGCGCGGGCCCGGGCGCAGCGCAGGCATCGGCCCGCGTGGAGCCCCTCGCGCGCAGCGAATTCATATTGGGTGGACAGAAAAGCGGCAAAAGCCGCCGCGCCGAGACGCTTGCCGCCGCGTGGCTTGCGGCCTCGCCCAAGCACGATGCCGTTCTGATCGCCACGGCGCAGCCGTTCGACGCGGAGATGCGCGATCGCATCGAGCGCCACCGCCGCGACCGCGCCGCTCGCGTGCCGCGGCTGCGCACCGTGGAGGCGCCGCGGGCGCTGGCGGAGACGCTCGCGGCCTGCAGCCGACCCGAGACCCTGGTCGTCGTCGATTGCCTCACGCTGTGGTTGACCAATCTGTGCATGCCCGCAGCCGTCGATTGGGAACCAAAACCGGCGGATGCCGGCGTGAAATGGGCGGATATTGCTCCATTTATTGAAGCAATCGAAGCCGCGCCCGGCCCGGTGGTGCTGGTGGGCAACGAGATCGGCTTGGGCGTGATTCCGCTCGGCGCGCAGGTGCGTGCCTTCGTCGACACGCTCGGCGCCCTCAACCAGGCCGTCGCGCGGGTGTGTGCGCGCGTCACGCTCATGTGCGCGGGTTTACCCTTGACGCTCAAAGGGGGGGCATCGTGAAAGGGGTGCTCGGTTGGTGGGCGTGGGTGTGGGTCGCGCTGGGGCTGTGCGGGGCGCTCGTGGCGCCGGCGCGGGCCGCGCCGGTCACGGTGACGGACGATCGCGGCGTGTCGGTGATGCTGCCCCGCGCGCCGCAGCGCATCGTGAGCCTGCTGCCGTCCTTGGCCGAGAGCGTGTGCGCCCTCGACCGCTGCGACCGCCTCGTCGGGGTCGACCGCTACACGCAGTGGCCCCAAGCGCTGCAGCGCCTGCCGCGCGTCGGTGGGGGGCTCGATCCGAACATCGAGCAGATCGTCGCGCTGCGGCCCGATGTGGTGCTGATGGCGACCTCCTCGCGCGCGGCGGATCGTTTGCGCGCGCTCGGCGTGGCCGTGGTCGCGCTCGAGCCCCGCAGCCATGCCGACGTGCGACGGGTGTTGCTCAAGCTCGGCGAGCTGCTCGAGGTCGACGATGCCGATCGGGTCTGGCGCCATATCGATGCGGCGATCCGCGCGGCGGCCCAGTCCGTGCCCGCATCGGCGCGTGGCACCCGGGTGTATTTCGAGGTCGACCCTGGCCCTTACGCCGCGGGGGAGTCCTCGTTCATCGGCGAGACGCTCAGCCGCCTCGGGGCGAAAAACATCGTGCCGGCCGCGCTGGGGCCCTTCCCGAAGCTCAACCCCGAATACATCGTGCGCGCAGATCCCGACCTGATCATGGTCGCTGCCCGCACCGGGCCGGCGCTGCTGCAACGGCCGGGCTGGTCCGAGTTGCGGGCCTTGCGCGGCGGGCATTTGTGCCTGTTCACGGTCGAAGAATCCGACATCCTGGTGCGGCCGGGTCCGCGCATGGCCGAGGGCGCGCGTCTGATGGCGCGTTGCCTCGCCGAGCGCGCCCCGCGCGCCATCGCCGCCTCCGGAGGCCGGCGGTGAACGCCCGTCGCGCGTCCGGGATCCTCGCAGCGCTGATCGTCGCGGCGCTGGCTCTGGCGGCGCTGGGCGTGTGTGTCGGCAGCGCGGGCTTGGAGAACCTCATCGGAGCGCTGCTGGCCCCGCAGGCCGACCCGGATGCCACCGCCATGGCGCGGCGCATCGTGTTCGACATCCGCCTGCCGCGCACCCTGGGCGCGTGGGCTGCGGGCGCGCTGCTCGGGCTGGCCGGGGCGGTGGCGCAGGGCTTGTTTCGCAACCCGCTGGCCGACCCCTACCTGCTGGGCAGCGCTTCGGGGGCGTCGCTGGGCGTGGCGCTGGCGCTGGTGGGCATGGGCGGCGCGGGCGGGATGCTGGGCGCGACCATGATGAACGCCGGCGCCGCTGCCGGGGTGTTTTCCAGCAACGTCTGGGTGCGGCTGGGCCTGACCGGCGCGGCCTTCGGGGGCGCGGTGGTGGCGGTGCTGCTCACGTTGCTGCTCTCGCGCGGTGTCGCGCACACGCTGCGGCTGCTGCTGGCCGGCGTGGTGGTGGGCGTGGTGCTGGGGGCGCTGACTCAGCTCGTGCTGCTGTTCTCGCCCGAATCGCTGCAGGCGATGCAGGCGTTTCTTCTGGGTTCGACCAGTTTCGTCGGCTGGACCGCGGTGGCTTTGATGGCCGCGGTTTGGGGGGGATGCACGCTCGCGGCTGGCTTGCTCGCGCGCGCGCTCGACGGGCTGAGCCTGGGCGATGCGACCGCGCGCAGCCTGGGCCTGCCGCTGGTCCCCATGCGCGCCGCATTGGTGGCCGTGCTGGCGCTGGCGACTGGGACTGCCGTGGCGCAGACCGGGCTGATCGCCTTCGTGGGCCTGGCCGCGCCGCATCTGGTGCGCTCGCTGGTCAAGACCACCAGCGCCCGCTTGATGCTGCTCGCCAGCGCCATGGGGGGCGCCTTGCTGATGGCCGCCGACACGCTGGCGCGCGGACTGGTCGCGCCGCAAGAGCTGCCAGTGGGTGTGCTCACCGCGGCGCTCGGCGGCGGCTACTTGTTGTGGCTGATGCAGCGCAACACGCGGCTGTCGCGGGGGGCGGGGCTGTGAACGCGCGTGCGCAGACCCAGCCTGCGGCGATTCTGGCGCGTGGCCTGTCGGCGCGCTTGGGTGAAGCGGAGGTGCTCCATGACTTGACGCTCGCGCTGCCACGTGGCCGCTGGACCTGCATCGTCGGGCCCAATGGTGCGGGCAAATCCACGCTGCTCAAAGCGTTGGCGGGCTTGCTGCCCTGCCGCGGAACGGTGGCGCTGCTGGGTCGCCCCCTGGCCGACTGGCCGCGGCGCCAGCGCGCGCAGCAGCTGGCTTGGCTCGGTCAGAACGAAGGCAGCGCCGACGACCTGACCGTGTGGGATGTGGCCATGCTCGGCCGTCTGCCGCATCAAGCTTGGCTCAGCGCCCCCAGCGCGGCCGACCGTGCCGCCGTGGAGCGCGCGCTGCGTGCGACGCAGGCCTGGGAGTGGCGCGGCCGCTCGCTGGGCCAGCTCTCAGGCGGTGAGCGCCAGCGCGTGCTGCTGGCCCGCGCCTTGGCCGTCGAGGCCCAGGTGCTGCTGATGGACGAGCCGCTCGCCAATCTCGACCCACCGCACCAGGCCGACTGGCTGGAACTCGTGCGCAGGCTCGTGTGCGCCGGCCGGACCGTGGTGAGCGTGCTGCATGAGATCGGGATGGCCTTGCACGCCGACGAACTGGTGGTGATGGCGCAGGGCCGCGTAACCCACCAGGGTCCCTGTGCCGACCCGAACACCCACCGCGCGCTGGAGGCGGTGTTCGACCAGCGCATCGCTGTGCACCATCTCCAGGGACAGTGGGTGGTGCTCCCACGTCCCAACACCTGACGGAGCTTCGCCATGCAGATTGAAACCCCACCGAGCGAGAAGCCCTATGACAAGCCCGAGGGCGAACGTCGCGGCCTGCTCATCGTCCACACCGGCGACGGCAAAGGCAAAAGCACGGCGGCCTTCGGCCTGGCGCTGCGCGCGCAGGGTCGGGGCAAGGGGGTGAAGATCTACCAGTTCATGAAGGTGCCGACGGCGCGCTTTGGCGAGCACCGCATGTTCGAGCAGATCGGCATCCCGATCGAGGGCCTGGGCGATGGCTTCAGCTGGAAGAGCCAAGACCTGGAGCGCTCCGCCCAACTGGCGCGCGAGGGCTGGGAGCGGGCGCGCGCGACCATCCTGCGCGGCGAGCACTTTCTGGTGGTACTCGACGAGATCACCTATCCGCTGATCTACGGCTGGCTGCCGCTGGACGGCGTGCTACAAACCCTGCGTGATCGGCCCAAGCATGTGCATGTCTGCCTGACCGGACGCCGTTGCCCACCCGAGATCATCGAGCTGGCCGACACCGTCACCGAGATGCGCTTGGTCAAGCACGCGTTCCAGGCCGGCATTCCGGCGCAGCGCGGCATCGAAGATTGATAGGACTGATGGACCTGCTGCCCTGGCCCACCCCTGACCCGGCCGTGCTCGCGGGCGCGGTGCTGGTCGCGCTGACCTTGGACCTCGTGTGGGGCGAGCCGCCGGCGCGGCTGCATCCGGTGGTGGCGATGGGGGCGTATCTCGGCGCGGTGGGTCGGCGGGTGTCGCGCGCCAGCGGGACGCCGGCGCGACCGTGCTTTGAATTTTGGAGCGGTGCACTGGCTTGGAGCCTTGGCGCGGCGCTGGTCGGCGGACTGGCGTGGTTCGCCGCGCAGGCCGTGCTCGGGCACAGCGCGGTCTGGCAGACGCTGCTGTTGGGCGGGCTGCTCAAGCCGCTGCTGTCCTGGCGCATGCTGCGCGACGAGGTGCGCTCGGTCGAGGTGGCACTGGCGCAGTCGCTCGAGGCGGGCCGGCAGCGTGTGGGCCGGCTGGTGAGCCGCGACGTGGCCGTGCTCGACGAAACCGAGGTGCGTGAAGCGGCCCTGTCCACGCTGGCCGAGAACCTCAACGACTCGGTGGTGGCGCCCATCTTTTGGTTCGCCATCGCCGGCCTGCCGGGTGCAGCCGTCTACCGATATGCGAACACGGCCGATGCGATGTGGGGCTATCTCGGCGAGCGCGGCGGCCGCGACTGGACCTGGGCCGGCCGTTGGGCCGCCCGGGTGGACGACGGGCTGTCGTGGCTGCCGGCACGCCTCACGGCACTGGGGATTGCCGGGGCGACCTTGGTTCGGAACTTCCCAGCGATTCGGGCCGAAGGGCGCCGCACGCTGTCGCCCAACGGCGGCTGGCCCATGGGCGCGCTGGCGGTGCGCCTGGGCATCCGCCTGGGCAAGCCCGGCGTGTACCTGCTCAACCCGAGCGGGCGGTCACCCGAACCGGCGGACACGGCAGCGGCGCTGCGTCGCTGCGGATCGGTGGTCGGCGCGCTGGCGGTGCTGGCGGCAGGGGGGATGCTGGGGGGCTGGAGATGACGCCGCGCATCCACGGCGGCACCGACGCGCTGGGGCCCGTGCGTTGGGATTTTTCCAGCAACGCCAACGCCTGTGGCCCGTGCCCCGAGGCGCTGCGCGCCGTGCAGAACGCCGATGCCACGCGTTACCCCGACCCGAGCTACACCCGGCTGCGTGCCGCGCTTGCGGCCTTGCACCGCGTGGCTCCAGCGCGGGTGCTGCTGCTGGCCAGCGCGAGCGAGGGCATCCAGCGCCTCACGGCCTGGCGCGCCCGCGCGGGCGACCAGCGCTTCTGGACCCCCGAACACGCCTACGGCGACTACGCCCATGCGGCCACCGCCTGGGGCATGCAGCGTGTGCGCGCGCCGCAGGAGGCGCAACTCGCTTGGCTCTGCGACCCGGGCAGTCCGCTGGGGCAGGGCGAGTCGCCCGAGGCGGTGCGGACGCTGCTCGACTCGAGCCGATCACGCACCGTCGTGCTCGACCGGGCCTATGCGCCGCTGCGGCTTGCCGGGGCGAGCGCGCTGAGCCCCGCGCAACTCGATCGCGTCTGGCAACTGTGGTCGCCCAACAAAGCGCTCGGGCTAACGGGTGTGCGTGCGGCCTATGCCCTGGCCCCTCGAGGTGCCGAGGCGGAACTGCCCACGCTCGAAGCGCTGGCCCCGTCCTGGCCCATAGGCGCGCATGGCGAGGCCATGCTGCTCGCCTGGACGCAGGATGCGGTGCAGCGCTGGGTGATTCAGAGCCGCCACACCCTGGCCGATTGGGCCCGAGCCTTGCGTGCCTGCCTGACCCGACACGGTTGGACCTGTGCGGCGAGCGACACGGCCTATCTCTGCGCGGGGCCGCCGCAGCCGATCGATGCGGCCGCCCTGCGCGCGCGCGGCATCCGGCTGCGCGATGCCCGCTCGTTTGGCTTGCCGGGCTGGTGGCGCTTGAGTGCGCAAGGCCCGGAGGCCCTGGCCGCGCTGGATGCGGCTTTGCGGGCCTCGATCGTTGAGGCGGCCGCATGAGCGCGGTCTGTGTGATGGTGCTCGGCACCACCAGCGGCGCGGGAAAAAGCTGGCTGGCCACCGCGCTGTGCCGGCACTATGCGCGCCAGGGGCTCAAGGTGGTGCCGTTCAAGGCGCAGAACATGAGCAACAACGCGCGGGTGGTGGCCGGTGGGGCGGGCGGCGAGGGCGAAATCGGCAGCGCCCAATATTTCCAGGCGCTGGCCGCGCGGGCCGAGCCCGAGGTGCGCATGAACCCGCTGCTGCTCAAGCCCGAGGCGGACACCTGCAGCCAGGTGGTGCTGATGGGCGCAGTCAGCCGCGAACTCAGCGACCTGCCCTGGCGCGGCCGCAGCGAGAGGGTCTGGCCCTCCATCACCGCCGCACTCGACGCCCTGCGGGCCGAAAACGATGTGGTGGTGATCGAAGGTGCCGGTTCGCCGGCCGAGATCAACCTGATGGACAGCGACATCGTGAACCTGCGCGTGGCCCGCCATGCGCAGGCGCGCTGCCTGCTGGTCACCGACATCGACCGCGGTGGCGCGTTTGCGCACCTCTACGGCACCTGGGCGCTGCTGCCCGAGGCCGACCGCGCGTTGATCCGCGGCTTCGTGCTCAACAAGTTCCGGGGCGATGCGCGTCTGCTGGCGCCCGCGCCGCAGAGGCTCCAAGACCTGACCGGCGTGCCGGTGGTCGCCACCTTGCCGATGTGGTGGCAGCACGGCCTGCCGGAAGAGGACGGGGTTTTCGACGACCGCTCACGCTCGGTGGGTGTGGTGCGGCTGACGGTGGCGGTGATCGCCTGGCCGCGCATCAGCAACCTCGACGAGTTCCAGCCGCTCAAGAACATCTCCGGTGTGCGCCTGGTGTGGGCGCGCACGCCCGCCGACTGCGCGGGGGCGGACTGGATCATCCTGCCCGGCTCCAAATCGACTGCGGCCGATCTGGCCTGGCTGCGTGCCCAAGGGCTGGACCAGACGGTGGCCCATCACGCCGCGCAGGGCCGGGCGGTGCTGGGCATCTGTGGGGGTCTGCAGGTGCTCGGCGAGGCGCTGATCGATCCGAACGGCATCGACGGCAACGCGCCGGGGCTCGGGCTGCTGCCCTTGGTGACGGTGTTCGACACCGACAAGACGGTGCGGCGCAGCACCGTGACCCTGGGCGAGCTCGTGGGCCCTTGGCACGCGCTGTCCGGTGTGCGGGTCTCGGGTTATGAAATCCACCACGGCCAGACCGTGCAGCATCCAGCCATGGCCGCCCGGGGCGATGTGGCGCGCGAAGTCGTCCCGGGCCTGGCCTGGCAGAACGTCGCCGGCAATGTGTGGGGCAGCTACCTGCACGGGCTGTTCGAAGACCCGGCAGTGCTGCGTGCGCTGTTTGGTGCTACCGCGCCCACGCTGGAGGCCGTATTTGACGGGCTGGCCGATTTTCTGGAACAACACATCGAACCCGGCGTTCTCGACGCCCTCATTCACAAGGATTGAACCATGACCTTCACCGCTCCCATCATCGACGACATCACCCAGCCCGCGCTCGCAGCGCGCTTGCAGCACTTGCTGGACAACAAAACCAAGCCACTGGGCTCGCTCGGGCAGATCGAGCGCCTGGCGCAGCGCATGGGCCTCATTCTCGGTACCGAGGCGCCGGTGCTGCGCGAACCCCAACTCGTCGTTTTCGCGGGCGACCACGGGCTGGCGGCGCGCGGCGTCTCGGCCTATCCGAGCGACGTGACTTGGCAGATGGTCGAGAACTTCCTGGCGGGCGGTGCCGCGGTGAGCGTGCTCGCGCGCCAGCACGGCATCGGCCTCACCGTCGTGGACTGCGGGGTGCGCCATGACTTCGCGCCGCGCCCGGGTCTCGTCATCGCCAAGCTCGGTCCGGGGACAACAGATGCGCTCGAAGGCCCCGCGATGACGTCGGAACAGTGCCAGGCCGCGCTGGCCAACGGCGCTGCGCTGGTCCAGGAATTGCCCGGCAACGCCTTGTTGCTCGGCGAGATGGGCATCGGCAACACCTCGGCCGCTTCGTTGCTGATGAGCCGCTTGACCGGGCTCGACATTGCCGACTGCACCGGCGCGGGCACCGGGCTCGATGCGGCGGCGGTGCAGCACAAGATCGGCATCTTGCGCGCGGTACTCGAGCGCCATGCGCAGGCGCAGGCACCGCTCGATGCGCTGGCGGCCCTGGGCGGTTTCGAGATCGCGACCATGGTCGGCGCCGTGCTGCAGGCGGCCGCCGAGCGGCGCGTGATCGTGGTCGATGGCTTCATCGCCACCTCGGCCGTGCTGGTGGCGAGCCACCTGCAGCCCGCCGTGCTGCAGCGCTGCGTGTACGCGCACCGCTCGGGCGAGCGCGGGCATGCGCTGATGCTGGCGCACCTCAAGGCCGAACCCTTGCTCGATCTGGGCTTGCGGTTGGGCGAAGGCTCGGGCGCGGCGCTCGCCTGGCCGCTGCTGCAAAGCGCCTGCGCCATCCTGCGCGAGATGGCCAGCTTCGAATCGGCCGGGGTGTCGCGGCAAGAGGCCAGCGCAGCCGCCCAAGCCGCGGTACGCTGAGGGCATGAGTTTCATCCGGCATTTCCTGATCGCGCTTCAGTTCTTCACCCGCATCCCGGTCACCGGGCGGCTGGCGGGCTGGGTGGGCTATACGCCCGCCATGCTGCGCGCCAGCGCGGCGCACTTCCCCGGCGTGGGCTGGGTGGTGGGCGCGCTGACGGCGCTGGTGTTCTGGGCCTGGATGCAGGCGCTGGTCGCCCAGCCGGCCGCGCCCTGGGTGGCGGCGGCGCTGAGCACGGCCTTCAGCGTGTGGTTGACGGGTGCGTTCCATGAGGACGGTTTGGCCGACACCGCCGATGCGCTGGGCGGTGCGGTCAGCCGCGAGCGCGCGCTGGAGATCATGAAGGACTCGCGCATCGGCAGCTATGGCGCCATCGCGCTGGTGCTGGCTTTGTTGACCAAGGTGCTGCTGTTGGGCTTGCTGGTGCAGGCGGGTGGGGCGCTGGCCACCGCCTGGGCTTTGTTTGCCGCGCATGTGAGTTCGCGGCTGCTGCCGCTGCTGGTGATCGCCACGCTGCCGCATGTGGGCGACACGCCGCGGTCCAAAAGCAAACCGC
>NZ_JAEMQB010000074.1:0-21622 GCF_022759015.1 Tibeticola sp.
GCCCGCTTTGACGCCCCAAAACACGCCCGAGGGCGTTGCAAATGCGCGCCGTAGCCCGAGCTACGGCTGTGCTTTGCGCCTACTCGGGCGCGTTTTGGGGCGCCCCTTCGGGCACGCCCAATTCCCTCTCAGCCTCTGAGCGCGGACGGCGCTGCGCTGGGTTTTCGTATAATTGCGGGCTTTCCCTTGCCACACCCCGTGTTGACGCCGGGGGTGGCTGTTGCCAACGCCTGATTGGGCTATCCACAAGGAGTATCGATGCGTCACTATGAAATCGTTTTGCTGATCCACCCGGATCAGAGCGAGCAGGTTCCGGCCATGCTCGAGCGCTACAAAGGCATGATCACCGCCGGCGGCGGCAAGATCCACCGTGTCGAGGACTGGGGGCGCCGTCAGCTCGCCTATCAAATCAACAAGCTCAGCAAGGCGCACTATCTGTGCGTCAACATCGAGGCCGATCAAGCCGTGATGGCCGAGCTCGAGCATGCATTCCGCTTCAACGATGCGGTGCTGCGCCATCTGACGGTCCAAAAGGCTCAAGCCGAGACGGGCCCGTCGTCGATGATGAAAATCGTCGAGCGCGAGGAAGCCCGCAAATCCGGCGCCGTCGAGCACAGCGCCTGATGGCCGTCGCCTTTGCCTTTTCCTGAGTGAACTGTTTCGAACTCGACGCGCTCATCGAAGAAGCCAAGCCCATTCGGTACACGCCTGCGGGCGTGCCGGCTTTGGATCTTTGGCTGGAGCATGAGTCGGTGGTCGAGGAGGCGGGCACAGCCCGCGTCGTCAAGCTCAGGATGCGGGCCGTGGCGCTGGGTTCGCTGGCAGAAACCCTCAGCCGGCAAGCCGTAGGCAGTTCATGGCGGTTTCGCGGTTTTCTCGCGACTTCGCGCAACGGCAAAGGCGTCGTTTTGCATCTTCAAGAATTTAAGACCGATCCATCTTCAGGAGTCCATCATGGCCGGACCGAAACGTTTCAATAAAGACAAGCGCCCCAAGCGCCCCGCACAAAACCTGTTGTTCAAGCGCAAGCGCTTCTGCCGCTTCACGGTCACCGGTGTGACCGAGATCGACTACAAGGACGTCGACACGCTGCGTGACTTCATCGCTGAAAACGGCAAGATCATCCCCGCGCGCCTTACGGGCACCCGGGCGATCTTCCAGCGCCAGCTGAGCACCGCAATCAAGCGTGCGCGCTTCCTGGCGCTGCTGCCCTACACCGACCAACACAAGATCTGAGGAGAACGACGATGGAAGTCATCCTGCTCGAAAAGGTCGTCAACCTCGGTGATCTCGGCGATATCGTCAAGGTCAAAGACGGCTACGCCCGCAACTTTCTGATTCCCAGCGGCAAGGCGCGTCGGGCGACGGCCGCCAACAAGGCCGAGTTCGAAGCGCGCCGCGCTGAACTCGAGAAGGCCGCTGCGGCCAAGTTGGCCGAAGCACAAGCCCAGGGCGAAAAGCTCGCGGGCAGCACCATCAAGATCACCCAAAAGGCGGGCGTCGACGGGCGTCTGTTTGGCTCGGTGACCAACCACGACATTGCGGAAGAGCTCAACAAAATGGGCTACAAAGTCGCGAAGGCGCAAATCCGCATGCCGCACGGCCCGATCAAGATGGTGGGCGACACCACCGTGGGCGTGGCGCTGCACACCGATGTGCTGGTCGAAGTGACGGTTTCGGTCTACGGCGAAACCGCGTAAACGTCGGCCCTGCATGTCAGGCCGCCGGGGTTCGCTCCGGCGGCCTTTCTTTTTTGGGCGCGTCGCCCTGGGGCTCGGCGGCAACCGCGTTCCCCAGCATTTCCCCTGCATTTCCCCGGTATTTCCCCTGCCGATCCCCGGTTTGTCCACAGACTTGTCCCGTGACGGAGCGACGCTGGGGCGATAGCATCTTCATTTCTCTTGGTTCGATGAATTCCATGCACACCAGCCTGACTTTGCCGGATGTTCCGGGCCCCGACGATCTCCACGTTGCGGCGGACTCGGAGGTGGCACGCTTGCGCGTGCCGCCGCACTCGGTCGAGGCCGAATCCAGCGTGCTGGGTGGTTTGCTGCTCGACAACCTGGCATGGGATCGTGTGGGCGATCTGCTGGTCGAGACCGACTTCTATCGCTACGAACACCGGCTGATCTATGCGGCCATCGGGGCGCTGATCCATCAGTCCAAGCCCGCAGACGTGGTGACGGTGTTCAACCAGCTCCAGGTTCAGGGAAAGGCGGAAGAGGCCGGCGGTCTGGCCTATTTGAATGCGCTGGCGCAGTACGTGCCGAGTGCCAGCAACATCCGGCGCTATGCCGAGATCGTGCGCGAGCGCTCCATCCTGCGCAAGCTCGTCACGGCGAGCGACGAGATTGCCACCAACGCGTTCAACCCGCAGGGCAAGCCGGTCGATAAGATCCTCGACGAGGCCGAGCAGAAGATCTTGAGCATCGGCGAGGAAGGCGCGCGGATGAAGCAGGGCTTCCAGTCGATGGATGCGCTGGTCGTGCAGCTGCTCGACCGCGTCCAGGAGATGGCCGAGAACCCCAACGACATCACGGGCGTGCCCACGGGTTTTTATGACCTCGACCGCATGACATCGGGACTGCAGCCGGGCGACCTGGTCATCCTTGCCGCGCGGCCCAGTATGGGTAAAACCGCTTTTGCGATCAACATCGCCGAGCATGTCGCGTTGAACGAAGGGCTGCCGGTCGCGGTGTTCTCGATGGAGATGGGTGCCTCACAGTTGGCGGTGCGGATCGTGGGCTCGATCGGCCACATCAACCAGGGGCATCTGCGCACCGGCAAGCTCACCGACGAGGAGTGGCCGCGCCTGACCGAAGCGATCGAGCGGCTGCGCACCGTGTCGCTCCACATCGACGAAACGCCGGGCCTGACGACGGCCGAACTGCGGGCCAACGCCCGCCGTTTGGGACGTCAATGCGGCAAACTCGGCTTGATCGTCGTCGACTATCTACAGCTCATGGGGGGCTCGAGCAGCGCGGGCGACAACCGGGCGACGGAACTCGGGGAAATTTCGCGCGGCCTAAAGATGCTCGCCAAGGAGTTGCAATGTCCGGTGATTGCGCTCTCGCAGCTCAACCGCAGCGTCGAGACCCGAACCGACAAACGCCCGATGATGAGCGACCTGCGCGAGTCCGGTGCCATCGAACAAGACGCCGACATCATCATGTTCATCTACCGCGACGATTACTACAACAAAGACAGCAAAGAGCCACGCGTCGCCGAAATCATCATCGGAAAGCAGCGCAACGGCCCAACCGGGACCGTCAAGCTGACCTTTATCGCGCCGCTGACCCGCTTCGAGAACTACACGCCCAACGAAGGCTACTGAGGCTCAGGGCAACGCTGAATAAGTTCCCGTGATGGTGCGCGAGCGGCCGCGGGATGGCATGCGAGGCGCAAACCGCAGCCATAGCCGAAGCTATGGCGAGGATTTGCAACGACGCAGACCGCCCGCAGCCGGGATGCGCGACGCGCGAGGGACTTGTTCAGCGTTGCCTCAGAGCACTTCGCTGGCGAAGTCGGCGAGGCGTGAGCGCTCACCACGTGCGAGGGTGATGTGGCCGCTGTGGGGCCAGCCTTTGAACCGGTCGACGACATAGGTCAGCCCGGATGAACCCTCGCTCAGGTACGGCGTGTCGATCTGCGCGAGGTTGCCCATGCAGACGATCTTGGTGCCGGGGCCGGCGCGCGTGATCAGCGTTTTCATCTGTTTGGGCGTGAGATTTTGCGCCTCGTCGATGATCACGAACTTGTTCAAGAAGGTGCGCCCGCGCATGAAGTTCATGCTCTTGATCTTGATGCGGCTGCGGATCAGTTCGTTCGTGGCCGCGCGCCCCCATTCGCCGGCGTTGCCGCCATCGCCTTTGGCGAGAAATTCGAGGTTGTCGTCGAGCGCGCCCATCCAGGGGCCCATTTTTTCTTCTTCGGTGCCGGGCAGGAAGCCTATGTCTTCACCAACGCTGACGGTCGCCCGCGTCATGATGATTTCGGTGTAGCGCCGTTCGTCGAGAACCTGGGTCAGGCCAGCGGCCAGGGCCATCAGCGTCTTGCCCGTGCCGGCCGTTCCGGCGAGGGTGACGAAGTCGATTTCGGGGTCCGTGAGCAGGTTGAGCGCGAAGTTCTGTTCGCGGTTGCGCGCCGTCACGCCCCAGACCGCGTTTTTCAGGTGCGTGAAGTCGCGCAGCGTGCGCAACACCGCGGTTTTGCCGCGGATTTCGGTGACGCGGGCATAGAGGCTGGGCTCGCCCGGTGCTTCGAAATAGACGAATTGGTTGATCAGCAGCGAGGGGACGATCGGCCCGGTGATGCGGTAGTAGGTGTGCTGCCCCTGCTGCCAGCTCTCCACGGTCTTGCCGTTTTTGCTCCAGAAATTCGCCGGCAGCGCGAGCGAGCCTGTGTAGAGCAGGTCACCATCGTCGAGCACCTTGTCGTTTTGGTAGTCCTCCGCCGCCAGGCCGAGCGCGCGTGCTTTGACGCGCATGTTGATGTCCTTGGACACCAACACGACCTCGCGCGGGGCCAAGGCCCGACCCAGCGCCTGAACGACGCCGAGGATCTGGTTGTCCGCCTTGCCTTGCGGCAGGCTCAGCGGCAGCGCGTGCTCCAGGGCCTGGGTCTGGAACAGCAGCTTGCCGGTGGCCTCCCGGTGCCCGGTGGCGTCGAGCGGGATGCCGGCACCCAGATCTTTGCCATGCGCGGCCAGCGCGTCGAGCATGCGGCTCGCCTGCCGGGCGTTGCGGGCCACTTCGGTCATGCCTTTTTTGTGACCGTCGAGTTCTTCGAGCACGATCATCGGCAAGAAGATGTCGTGTTCCTCGAACTGGAACAGGCACATCGGGTCGTGCATCAACACGTTGGTGTCGAGTACGAACACTTTTGGGGGCGTCGCAGCGGCTGAAGCCGCAGCCGGCTTCGAAGCGCTGCGTTTGGCGGGCGCAGCCGCGGCTTTCCGCGGCGCGGTCGGTGCGGAATGCGCTTCTGGCTGGGGAGCCGGGGCGGCAGCGGGGGCGAGGATTCGCTCGGTTACCGTCGCAGGGGCCGCGCCAGCCGCTTGCGGCGGCGCATGGCGGCTGCGGCCTCGCGCCTTCGGAGACGCAGCCGCGCGCGCTTCGGGCGGCGCGAGTGTTTCGATGACTTCTTTGGGGAGGACGGCGGCCCGCTTGGCGGGTGGAGGCGGCAGTGGCATGCCGTCGATTATGCACATGCGGCCGCCCCTCCCGCCGCAGGGGCTGGCCTGGCGTTGCCTTATGCCGCGGCTTTTTCTTTTTTCTTCAGGGCCTTGACGGCCTTGAGCACTTCCTCGACGTGGCCGGGGACTTTGAGGCCGCGCCATTCTTCCTTCACGATGCCGTCGGGGCCGATGAGGAAGGTGCTGCGCTCGATGCCCTTGACCTTTTTGCCATACATGATCTTGTTTTTGACGACGCCGAACATGTGGCACATTTTTTCTTCGGTGTCGGCTATGAGTTCAAAGGGCAGCTCGAGCTTGGCTTTGAACTCTTCGTGCGACTTCATGTTGTCGCGCGAAACGCCGAAGACGACTGCGCCGGCCTTGACGAAGTCTGGGTAATGGTCGCGGAACTGCATTGCTTCGGTGGTGCAGCCGGGCGTGTTGTCCTTCGGGTAGAAGTAAAGGATCAGGATTTGCCCGAGATGCGACGTGTTCGTGACCTTGACGCCTCCGGTTGCGTTGGCTTCGAATTCCGGGAGGGGTTTGTTGACAACGATCGCCATGGTCTTCAATCTTGTGTGACAGTCGGTGCTGCAAGGCCAGAGGCCGGTTGCGGTCTCAAGATGAACCGCTGTTCAGGGCCAGGCCGTGGATTGCGGCAAACCGAGATTTTACCGCGCTTTGGGTGTCGGCGCGGTCTAGGGGCTTCCCGGAGGCGCCACGCGCTCGATGAGTGCCGCCAGCAAGACCTTGCGCCCTTCGCCGGCGAGGATGTTGTAGGTGCGGCACGCGGCGCGGGTGTCCATCGTTTCGACGCCGATGCGCTCGCGATAGAGGCCAGCGAGCCACTGGGGATGCGGAAAACGCTGGCGTAAACCGCTGCCGAAAATCACCAGCTCGACGCCAAAGCGCTGCAGGGTCTCGAAGTGCTGCGCTTCGAGCTGTTCGAATGCAGCGCAGTTCCAGGCTTCGCGTGCGCCCAGGCTGCTGATGAGGACGCTGTCGTCGATGCGTTCGCCGTCGACCGCGATCCAGTCGGGGCCGTAGCCGGTGACGATCGGCACGTCGTAGCGGTCAGCGGTGAATTTCATGGTGGGCGAGCCCCGTGGCCGATGTGTTCAAATTATAGGTTTCCGATGCCCGGGCCAGGCGAGACGCGCCTTGCCTGAACACTGCCGTCCGGAGGGACTTTGAAGCCAATCCGCAAATCCGCCAAGCTCGCCAACGTTTGCTACGACATCCGCGGCCCGATCATGGACGCGGCGCGGCAGATGGAGGAGGAGGGGCACAAGATCATCAAGCTCAACATCGGCAACCTGGCCGTGTTCGGCTTCGATGCGCCCGAGGAAATCCAGCAGGACATGATCCGCAACCTGCCGAATTCGGCGGGTTACTCGGAAAGCAAGGGCATCTTCCCGGCGCGCAAGGCCGTGATGCACTACACGCAGGAGCAAGGCGTCAAAGGCGTGACGCTCGACGACATCTACCTCGGCAACGGCGCGAGTGAGTTGATCGTGATGGCGACGAACGCTTTGCTCGACAACGGCGATGAAATCCTCGTGCCTTCGCCCGACTATCCGCTTTGGACCGCCGCAGCGAGCCTTTCGGGGGGCACGCCCGTGCACTATCGCTGCCGCGAAGAAGACGGCTGGATGCCCGATCTCGACGACATCCGCGCGAAGATCACGCCGCGCACCAAGGGCATCGTCGTCATCAACCCCAACAACCCGACCGGCGCTCTGTATTCCGACGCTTTGTTGCGCGAAATCGTGGAGATCGCACGCACGCATCGGCTGGTGATCTTCGCCGACGAGGTCTACGACAAGGTGCTCTACGACGGCGCCAAGCACACGGCGCTGGCGAGTTTGTCGGAGGACGTGCTCACGCTCACTTTCAATTCGCTCTCCAAAGCCTATCGCGCCTGCGGCTACCGCGCGGGCTGGATGGTGGTCTCGGGCGACAAAAGGCCGGCGAAGGACTACATCGAGGGCCTCAACATGCTCTCGAACATGCGACTGTGCTCGAATGTGCCGGGCCAGTACGCGATCCAGACGGCGCTGGGCGGCTACCAGAGCATCAAAGACCTGGTGGGCGAGGGCGGGCGGCTGCGGCGCCAGCGCGACCTGGCGTATGAACTTATCACCGCGATTCCGGGCGTCACCTGTGTCAAACCGCAGGCGGCGCTTTACATGTTCCCGCGGCTGGATCCAAAAATTTACCCGATCGAGGACGATCAGCAATTCTTCCTCGAGGTGCTGCAGGAAACCCGCGTGATGTTGGTGCAGGGCACCGGCTTCAACTGGCCCGACCCCGACCACTTCCGCATCGTCTTTCTGCCGCACGAAGACGATCTGCGCGAGGCGATCGGCCGGCTGGCGAAGTTTCTCGAAACCTATCGACGCCGTCACGGCACCGATTGACACTTCTTTTTTAGTAGCAATACAGCGCCGATATTCGCCGGGCTGGATGCGATTTTGTTGGAAAAATGGCTATGAAACCCATCCAAGTCGGCCTTCTTGGCATCGGCACCGTCGGGCGGGGCACCTTCGAGGTGCTGCGGCGCAATCAGGAAGAAATCCGCCGTCGCGCGGGCCGTGGCATCGAAATCACGATGGTGGCCGACCTCGACGTGGCCCGAGCCGCATCCATCGTCGGTGACGGCGTGGCCGTGGTGGCCGATGCTCGGGCAGTGATTGCCAACCCCGACATCGACATCGTTGTCGAGCTCATCGGCGGCTACGGCATCGCCAAGACTTTGGTGCTCGAAGCGATCGCTGCGGGCAAGCATGTGGTCACGGCCAACAAGGCGCTGCTGGCGGTGCACGGCACCGAGATTTTCGCGGCCGCGTCGGCCCAGGGCGTGATGGTGGCCTTCGAAGCCGCGGTGGCCGGGGGCATTCCGATCATCAAGGCGCTGCGCGAAGGGCTGACCGCCAACCGCATCCAGTGGATCGCCGGCATCATCAACGGTACGACGAACTTCATCCTGTCCGAAATGCGCGACAAGGGCTTGGACTTCGACGTGGTGCTCAAGGAGGCGCAGCGCCTGGGCTACGCCGAGGCCGACCCGACCTTCGACATCGAGGGCGTGGACGCCGCGCACAAGGCGACGCTGATGAGCGCGATTGCGTTTGGCATTCCGGTGCAGTTCGACAAGGCCTATGTCGAAGGCATCACGCAGCTCGGCGCGCAGGACATCAAGTACGCCGAGCAACTGGGTTACCGCATCAAGCTGCTGGGCATCACCAAGCGTGCGGCCGGCGGCGTCGAACTGCGCGTGCACCCGACGCTGATTCCAGCCAAGCGGCTGATCGCCAACGTCGAGGGCGCGATGAACGCCGTGGTGGTGCACGGCGACGCGGTGGGGCCGACGCTGTACTACGGCAAAGGCGCGGGCGCCGAGCCTACGGCCAGCGCGGTGATTGCCGACCTGGTGGACGTGACGCGGCTGCACACGGCCGACCCGCACCAGCGCGTGCCGCATCTGGCCTTCCAGCCCGACGCCATGAGCGACCTGCCGGTGCTGCCCATGAGCGAGGTGCGCACCAGCTACTACCTGCGCCTGCGCGTGGCCGACGAGGCCGGCGTGCTGGCGCGCGTGACCGGCATCGTGGCCGAGGCGGGCATCAGCATCGACGCGGTGCTGCAGCGCGAGGCCGATGAAGTGCTGGGCGAGGGCGCCACCGCCACCGACCTCATCATCCTCACCCATGAAACCCGCGAAGGCACGATGAACGAGGCGCTGGCCCGGCTGCAGGCGCTGCCCACGGTGCTCGCGCCGATCGTGCGCATCCGCAAGGAAGAGTTGAACTGAGATGCTGTACCTGAGCACCCGCGGCCATCCTGAGCGCCGTCATTTCTGCGAAATCCTGCTCGAAGGGCTCGCGCCCGACGGCGGCCTCTACCTGCCCGAGCATTACCCGTCGCTCGACGCCGCGGCCCTGGCCCGGCTGCGCGGGGTCTGGCAGCGCGACGGCTATGCGGCGCTGGCGTTCGAGATCCTCTCGCTCTACATCGACGACATCCCGGCCGATGACCTGCGCGCGCTCTGCGAGCGCACCTACACCGCCGAGGTGTTCGGCACGCGCGAGATCGTGCCGCTCAAGCCGCTCGAGCCTGGGCTGATGCTCGAAGCGCTCTCCAACGGCCCGACGCTCGCGTTCAAAGACATGGCGATGCAGCTGCTCGGCAACCTGTTCGAGTACGAACTCGCCCGCCGCGGTGAGACGCTCAACATCCTCGGCGCGACCAGCGGCGACACCGGCAGCGCGGCCGAGTACGCGATGCGCGGCAAGAAGGGCGTGCGGGTGTTCATGCTCAGCCCGCATGGCCGCATGAGCCCCTTCCAACAGGCGCAGATGTACAGCCTGATGGACGAAAACATCCACAACATCGCCATCCGCGGCGTTTTTGATGACTGCCAAGACATCGTCAAGGCCGTCAGCAACGACCTCGACTTCAAGCGCCGCTACAAGATCGGCACGGTCAACTCGATCAATTGGGCGCGGCTGCTTGCGCAGGTCGTCTATTACTTCGCCGGGTATTTCCAGGCGACCGCCGACGACAGCCAGCGGGTGTCGTTCACCGTGCCTTCGGGCAACTTCGGCAACGTCTGCGCGGGGCATGTGGCGCGGCAGATGGGGTTGCCGATCGACCGGCTGGTCGTGGCCACCAACGAAAACGACGTACTCGATGAATTCTTCCGCACCGGCGTCTACCGCGTGCGCGGCAGCGCCGACACGCACGAGACCTCGAGCCCGTCGATGGACATTTCCAAGGCCAGCAATTTCGAGCGCTTCGTGTTCGACCTGATCGGGCGAGACGCCGCACGCTGCAAGGCGTTGTTTGGCGAGGCACTCGCGCGCGAGGGGCGGTTCGACCTCAGCCAGGACCCGGCCTTTGCGCTCGCCCGGAGCCGCTACGGGTTTGAGAGCGGCAAGAGCACCCACGCCAACCGTCTGGCCACCATCCGCGACGTGTACGCGCGCGACGGCGTCATCATCGACCCGCACACCGCCGACGGCGTCAAGGTGGCGCGTGAACACGGGAAGCCCGGCGTGCCGATGATCGTGCTCGAGACGGCGCTGCCGATCAAGTTCGCCGACACCATCATCGAGGCCTTGGGACGCGAGCCCGAGCGCCCGGCGCGGTTTGTGGGCATCGAGGATCTGCCCAAGCGCGTGCAGGTGCTCGATGCCGACGCCGAGGCGGTCAAGGCGCTCATCGCAGCTGCGGTTTGATGCTTTTTCGGCCCCATGCCGGCGTGAAATGGTCGGTTGTTGCTCTCAAAAAATGAATCATCGACAGGGATGGCTATGAAGGTCGTCGGCTTTGCGGGCTATTCGGGCTCGGGCAAGACCACGCTGGTCGAGCGGCTCATCCCCGCGCTCAAGCTGCACGGGCAGCGCGTGTCGGTGGTCAAGCATGCGCACCACCGCTTCGACATCGACCATCCCGGCAAAGACACCTTCCGCCACCGCGAGGCGGGCGCCTTCGAGGTGGTCGCCGCCTCAAGCCGCCGGCTCGCCCTGATTCGTGAGTTCGAGCGCGAAGGCGAACTCACGGTGCACCAGCTGATCGCGGAACTCTGGCCCGGCGTCGATTGGGTGCTGGTCGAAGGCTACAAAGACAGCGACCTGCTCAAGATCGAAGTCTGGCGCGCGGCCTCGGGCAAGCCGGCGCGGTACCCGCATGACGACTTCATCGTCGCCGTCGCCACCGACGACCCCGCGGCGCTGCCCGAGCCCACCGGTCTGCCGGTCCTCGACCTCAACGACGCCGACGCGCTCGCGCGCTGGCTGATCGCGCACGGTGAGCGCTTCGAATACGACGCCGCGCTGTACATTTGAAACACAGCGTTGCAAGATTGCCGCCGGGCCTTGCGGCCTATCCCGGAGTTCGCTGCCATGACCCATGTTCCGCCCTATGCGCCCCCCTCGCCTGCTGAGGCCGCATCGAACGACGCGCACCGTGCCGCGCCCTTGGCGACGCCACCGGCGCGCGCGCCGCTGCGCCCCCTCGACGACGCGCTCGCCGCGCTTCTGGCCACCGTCTCGCCGCTCGCCCGGCGGGACTTCGTCTCCACCTTCGAGGCCGACGGGCGGGTGCTCGCGCAAGACCTGATCTCCCCCTTGCACGTGCCGCCGCAAGACAACTCGTCGATGGACGGCTATGCGGTGCGCGCCGCCGATGTCAGCCACCCCGGCGTCGTGCTGCGCGTGTCGCAGCGCATCGCCGCGGGGGACGCGCCGCAGCCGCTCGAGCCTGGGACGGCCGCGCGCATCTTCACCGGCGCGCCCGTGCCCGCAGGTGCCGACGCCGTGGTGCCGCAGGAAGACACCGAGGCGGTCAGCGGCGACCTGCATGGCGGGCGCTTTCTCTCGGTGCCGCGCGCGGGCCAGTTCGTGCGCCGCGCCGGCGAGGATGTGGCGCGCGGTGCGACCGTGCTCACGCGCGGCACGCGGCTCAACCCCGCCGCCCTGGGGCTTGCGGCGAGCATTGGCGCGGCGCGGCTCGAAGTCGTCGCGCGGCCTCGGGTGGCGCTGTTTTCGACCGGCGACGAACTCGTCATGCCCGGCGAAGTCGCGCCCGAAGCGCTGCCCGCCGGCGCGATTTACAACTCGAACCGCTTCTTTCTGCGCGCGCTGCTGCATCGCCTCGGCTGCGAGGTGAGCGACCTCGGCATCGTCCCCGACCGGCTCGACGCCACGGTCGCAGCCTTGCAAAGCGCGGCCGACCATCACGACCTCATCCTCACCAGTGGCGGCGTCTCGGTCGGTGAGGAAGACCACATCAAACCCGCCGTGCGCACGCTCGGCGCGCTCGACCTGTGGCAGATCGCCATCAAGCCCGGCAAGCCCTTCGCGCATGGCCATGTGCGCAGGGGCGCCAACAGCCTCCATGCCTCCGGCCCGCACTGCCACTTCATCGGTCTGCCTGGCAACCCGGTCTCGAGTTTCGTGACCTTTCTGGTGCTGGTGCGGCCGTTTCTGCTGGCTTTGCAAGGCGCGCCGGCGGGTCTGCCCGCGCCGCTGTGGCTGCCCGCGCACTTCGACTGGCCGCGGCCCGACAAGCGCCGCGAATTCCTGCGGGTGCGCCGCAACGCCCAGGGCGGGCTCGAGTTGTTCCCCAATCAAAGCTCGGGGGTGCTCACCTCGGCGGTCTGGGGCGACGGTTTCGTCGACAACCCGCCGGGCCAGGCCATTCGGCACGGCGACCGGGTCGCCTACTGGCCGCTCCAGGGCCTGATCGGCTAAGGGCACACGCCCCAGGAACCGCCCCATGGCCCCGCCCGAACCGCCGGTTTCCCCTGCGCCCTTGGCGCAGCCGGTACGGCCGCGGTTTCGGCGGATTTTGCTGGTGCGTCTTCTTGGGACGGCGTTGGGGTTGCTGCTGGCGTTTTTGCTCATCGTCGTGTTGGTCGTCGTCGCACCCTTGGCGCAGCGGCACGCCGAAGCCCTGTTTTCGAGCCAGACGCAGACCGTGCGTGCCGAAGTGGCGACGGCGTTTGACGATGTGGGCGGTCTGCAAACCCTGCTGATCGCGGACTGGCAGGCCAATCCGCCGACGCTCGATGCGCCCGAAGCCTTCATCCGGCAGGCGCGCGGCGTGATGACGGCGCTGCCGCCCGCGACTTCGGTCGTGCTGGGCAACGAACACGGCCAGGGCTGGCTGTTGCTGTGGCGGGCCGACCGTCAGGAATGGTGGCTCCGCCTGACCGATCGCGAGCGCTGGGGCGACGAGCATCGCTTCGTTGCCTTCGACCCGCAGGGCCAGGAGCTGCGCCGCTGGCGTGAACGCCTGCCCTACGACCCGCGTGTACGCCCATGGTACCGGCTGGCGACCGAGCAACCCGGCGTGACGCGCTGGACCCACCCTTATGTGTTCTACATCACGCGCGAGCCCGGCATCACCGCAGCCCGCGCCTGGCGCGCCCGCGACGGAAGTCTCTGGACCCTGGGATTCGACCTGCGGGTGCAGGAGATCCAGGCCATCGCCGAGCGCCTGTCGCGGCCTCATGAGGGCCGTGTGGCGATGGTTGATTTCGATGGGGATGAATTGCTGGGGTTGGCAGGCGGCGCTGTGTCCTTGACGCTGGGCGTGGCGCCTTCGGGCGAGCCTGAACTGATGCGGCTCGATGCGGCGCCCGATCCGGTGCTGCGCGCGCTTGTGGCACATGCCAGCGACGCCCAGGCCGTCCACACGGCGTGGATCACGGGGCAGCCCTGGCTCTGGACGCGTCAGCCCGTGGCTTTGGGGAACGAGACGCTCACTTTGTTTCTGGCGGCACCCTGGATGAGCTTTCTGCCGCCGCTTCGGTTCTGGCTTGGGGCGCTGCTGCTCTCGATGGTGCTGGCCATGGCGGCGGCCGCGGTGCTCGTGCGCCGCTGGGCGGACCAGCTTTCGAGGCCGATCGAGACGCTCGCCGATGCGGCTCATCGCATGGCGGCGTTGAGCTTCACCGATTCGGTGCGCACCGACTATGCGAGTGCCGAGCTGCACACGCTGGCGCGCGCCCTCAACCACCTCCGGCGGCGGCTGGCGGTCTACACCGCACGGCTGCGGGCACGCGAGGCGGATCTGGCGCGCGAGGTCGCCGCGCTGCGCGCTGCGGAACAACGGTTGCTGCACATCGGGCTGCACGACGCGCTGACCGACCTGCCCAACCGGCGGCTGCTGATGGAGCACCTGCAGCATGCGCTGGCGCGCGCCGATCGGGGGGAGAGCTCGATTGCCTTGCTGTTCATCGACCTCGACTACTTCAAGGAAGTCAACGACACGCGCGGTCATGAGGTCGGCGACGAGGTGCTGCGCGAGGTGGCGCCGCGGCTGCTCCATCATGTCCGCGCGGGCGACCTCGCCGCTCGGCTGGGCGGGGATGAATTCGTGCTGCTGCTCGAGGGCGTCAGCGCCGAGGTCGCGATCGAGCGCGCCGAGGATGTGCTCGAGGCGCTGCGCACGCCGCTGGTGGCGGGCGGCGAGCGCTGGTCGCTGGGCGCCAGCATCGGCATTGCGCTTGGGCCGCGCGACGGGGCCGACCCCGGGACGCTGCTGCGCCATGCGGATGAAGCGCTCTATCGCGCGAAAGCGGCCGGCCGCAACCGCTGGGTGCTGTATGAGCGGGGGTTCAGCCAGTCGACCGAGGCCACGCGGGCCTTGCGGGTTGCGCTCGAGGCGGCCTTGCAGGGCAGCGGGACGGACGGTCTCGAGCTGTGGTGGCAGCCGCAAATCGCGCTCGATTCGGGCGAGGCGGTCGCGGCCGAGGGCTTGCTGCGTTGGCGGCATCCGCAGCGCGGGCTGGTTCCGCCGGCAGAGTTCATCCCGCTCGCCGAGGACGCGGGTCTGATGCCCGCGCTCGGCTGGCGCGTGCTCGATCTGGCGTTGGCGGCAGCGCCCGAATTGGCGCGCGCGCAACCCCGTTGGCGGCATGTGGCGGTCAACGTTTCGGCGCGGCAGCTCGAGCTGCCCGACTTTGCCGACCAGGTGCTCGAGCGTCTCGCGCGCACCGGCTGGCCCGCGGAGCGGCTCGAGTTGGAAGTCACCGAGTCGGTGCTGCTCGAAAGTGCCAACGGCCGGGCGCATTTGGAACGCCTGGCTGCGCACGGCGTGCGCCTGGCGCTCGACGACTTTGGCACTGGCTATTCGTCCCTGTCTTACCTGCGCCAACTGCCCTTCGATGTGGTCAAGATCGACGCGAGCTTCGTGCGCGATCTGGGCGCCGGCGCGCAGGCCGACAGCCTCGTCGAGGCCCTGATCGCCATGGCCAAGGCGCTGGGTCTGGAACTGGTGGCCGAAGGCGTCGAAACCGAAGCGCAGCGGGCGTTCCTGGCCGCGCGGGGCGTCGATCTCGGGCAGGGCTATCTCTGGTCGCGGCCGCAGCCACTGGCGGCTTGGCTCGGGCAGCGCTGAATGCGTTCGATCGGGCTCGGCTTATGATGTTTGGGCTATGCCGAACATCCACGTCCAACTCCGCTTTTTTGCCTCGCTGCGCGAGGGCTTGGGGATTTCCGAACTTGCCCTCGACACTTCGGCGACCAATGTGGGCGAGCTGCGCCAGGCGCTGGTGGCGCGCGGTGGGGCTTATGCCGAGCTGCTCGCGCCGGGGCGGGCGGTGCGCGCGGCGGTGAACCAGGTCATGGCCGATGAGAACCACCCGCTGGCCGAGGGCTGCGAGGTCGCCTTCTTTCCGCCCGTCACCGGAGGTTGAATCCCATGGGCACGCCGCGGGTGAGCATCCAGACCGAGGATTTCGACCTTTCCACCGAGGTCGCGCGGCTGCGCGCGGAAAAGAAGGGCGTGGGCGCGGTCTGCGCGTTCGTGGGCACGGTGCGCGACCGCAACGAAGGCGTATCGGTCTCGACGATGGAGCTCGAACACTACCCCGGCATGACGGAAAAGGCCATCGAGGCCATGATCGACGAGGCGCACCAGCGTTTCGACATCCTCGGCGCGCGGGTGATTCACCGCGTGGGTCTGCTCGAGCCGCTGGACCAGATCGTGCTGGTGGCGGTCATCAGCGCGCACCGCGGCGAGAGCTTCCGGGCCTGCGAATTCCTCATGGACTACCTCAAAACCCAGGCGCCGTTCTGGAAGAAAGAGCAGACGCCCGAGGGCGCGCGCTGGGTCGATGCCCGCGTGAGCGACGACGCGGCGCTGGCGCGCTGGGGCATCGAGCGCCGTAACGCTTAGGGTCACGGTCGGGCCGCCAAGCGGCTGCGCTGAGCCTGCCTTGAAATCCTTCCGATCTGGCCCAAGTTGCCGAGTCAACGGAGGATTTCCATGCGAATCGACAAACTCACCACCAAATTCCAGGAAGCGCTGCAGGAAGCGCAGACGCTGGCCATGAGCAAGGGCCATGCGTACATCGATCCGGCCCATGTGCTCGCCGTCATGCTGCGGCAGCAGGATGGGCCGCGTTCCTTGCTGGAGCGCGCTGGCGTCGACGTGCGCGCCCTGGAGGCAGCCGCCGATGCGGCCGTTGCCCGTTTGCCTGAGGTTCAGGGTCAGGACCAGGTGCAGGTCGGCCCCGACCTGCTGCGCCTACTGCAGGCGGCCGACAAGGAAGCGCTCGACCGCGGCGACGACTACATCGCCAGCGAAATGTTCCTGTTGGCGCTGGAAGCCGACAAACGGCTGACCCTGGCCGACGAGGCCCGAAAGCTCGGCCTCAACCGTAAATCTTTAGAAACCGCCATCAACACCATCCGAGGAGGACAGAAAGTGGACAACCCCGAAGCCGAAAGCCAGCGCGAAGCGCTCAAGAAGTACACCCTCGACCTGACCGAGCGCGCCCGCAACGGCAAGCTCGACCCGGTCATCGGCCGCGACGACGAAATTCGCCGCACGATTCAAATCCTGCAGCGCCGCAGCAAGAACAACCCGGTGCTCATCGGTGAGCCCGGCGTGGGCAAGACCGCCATCGTCGAAGGGCTGGCGCAGCGCATCGTCAACGGCGAAGTGCCCGAGAGCCTGCGCGACAAACGCGTGCTCTCGCTCGATATGGCCGGGCTGCTCGCCGGCGCCAAGTACCGCGGCGAGTTCGAAGAGCGGCTCAAAGGGCTGCTGAAGGAAATCGCGCAGGAAGAGGGCAAGATCATCCTCTTCATCGACGAAATCCACACCATGGTGGGCGCCGGTAAGGCCGAGGGCGCGATGGATGCGGGCAACATGCTCAAGCCGGCGCTGGCGCGCGGCGAGCTGCACTGCATCGGCGCGACCACGCTCGACGAGTACCGGAAATACATCGAGAAAGACGCTGCGCTCGAGCGCCGCTTCCAGAAGGTGATGGTCGATGAGCCCACCGTCGAGCAGACCATCGCGATCCTGCGCGGCTTGCAAGAAAAGTACGAGCTGCACCACGGCGTGGACATCACCGACCCGGCGATCGTCGCCGCGGCCGAGTTGAGCCATCGCTACATCACCGACCGCTTCCTGCCCGACAAGGCGATCGACCTGATCGACGAGGCGGCAGCCAAGATCAAGATCGAGATCGACTCCAAGCCCGAAGTGATGGACAAGCTCGACCGGCGGCTGATTCAGCTGCAAATCGAGCGCGAGGCACTGAAGAAAGAGCACGACGAGGCGTCGCAAAAGCGCCTGGCGATGATCGAGGAAGAAATCACCAAGATCAAGAAAGAGCTCGCCGACCTCGAAGAGATCTGGCAGGCCGAAAAAGCCGCCGTGCTCGGCAGCAAACAGATTCGCGAGGAAATCGAGAAGCTCAAGCTGCAGATCGAGGAGCTCACGCGCAAGGGTGACTTCAACAAGGTCGCCGAGCTGCAATACGGCAAGCTGCCCGAGCTCGAGCGTCGCCTCAAGCAGGCGCAAGAGCAGGAAGCCGCCGCCGGTGGCGAAGGCAAGCCGCGCCGTCTGCTGCGCACGCAAGTGGGCGCGGAGGAAATCGCCGAGGTGGTCAGCCGCGCGACTGGCATTCCGGTCTCCAAGATGATGCAGAGCGAGAAAGACAAGCTGCTGCACATGGAAGAGAAGCTGCACGAGCGCGTGGTCGGCCAGGACGAGGCGATCGTTGCGGTCTCGAACGCCATCCGGCGCTCGCGGGCGGGTCTGTCGGACCCGAACCGGCCCACCGGCTCGTTCCTGTTCCTCGGCCCCACCGGCGTGGGCAAGACCGAGCTGTGCAAGGCGCTCGCCGGCTTCCTGTTCGACAGCGAAGAGCACCTGGTGCGCATCGACATGAGCGAGTTCATGGAGAAGCACTCGGTCGCGCGTCTCATCGGTGCGCCCCCGGGCTATGTGGGCTATGAAGAAGGCGGCTACCTCACCGAGGCGGTGCGTCGCAAGCCGTATTCCGTGCTGCTGCTCGACGAGGTGGAAAAAGCCCACCCCGACGTGTTCAACGTGCTGTTGCAGGTGCTCGACGATGGGCGGCTGACCGACGGCCAGGGCCGCACGGTGGACTTCAAGAACACGGTCATCGTCATGACCTCGAACATCGGCTCGCCCATCATCCAGAACATGGCCGGGCGGCCCTATGACGAGATCAAGGACGCGGTGACGGACGAGCTGAAGAACTACTTCCGGCCCGAGTTCCTCAACCGCATCGACGAGACGGTGGTGTTCCATCCGCTGGACGCCAAGCACATCCAGTCGATCGCCAACATCCAGCTGCAAGCGCTGCGCGAGCGGCTGGCGAAGATGGATCTGGATCTGCAGGTCACGCCCGCGGCGCTCGAGGAGCTGGCGAAAGTGGGCTTCGACCCGGTGTTCGGCGCGCGGCCGCTCAAGCGGGCGATCCAGCAGCGCATCGAGAACCCGCTGGCGAAGCTGCTGCTCGAAGGGCGTTTCCCGCCGAAGTCGGTCATCACCGTCTCGGTGGACCCGGTGCGCGCCCCAGGCCAGTTCATCTTCAGCGGCGGCGTTGCCTGATCGGCCCTGCACCACGGCCTGTGCTAGACCCCCAGCCCTCGGGCCGGGGGTCTTTTTTTTCGCCGGGTCGATTGGGGCGAGCCCTCTAATCGGGCGGCGACGGCGCTTCTATGATGGGCCACGTCACGCTCAATCCAACCACAGTCCGCCATGCCCATGCACGCTTTGTTCGACGCCCAGTTCCGTGCCAGCCGCGCCGAGGTCGACCCGCCGCTCTCGGTGCGACGCGACCGGCTATACCGCATGAAGAAGCTGATCGACGGCCACGGTGCGGCCCTGCATGCGGCCGTGGAGGCTGATTTTGGCGTGCGCTCGCCGGGTCTGACCGAAGTGGCCGACTTGTTCGTGCTGCGCGCCATGCTCGGCCACCTGCAGCGCCACCTGTCGCGCTGGATGAAGCCCACGCGGGTGGCCACGCCGGTGTACTTGCAGCCGGCCACGGCCTACATCCAGCGTCAGCCGCTGGGCGTGGTGGGGGTGATTTCCCCGTGGAACTATCCGATCCAACTCGCCTTGGCTCCGGCGGCTACGGCCATGGCCGCGGGCAACCGGGTCATGCTCAAGCCCAGCGAACTCACGCCGCGCACCTCGGCGCTCTTGGCTGAACTGGTGCGGCAGCACTACGCGCCGGAGGAGTTTTGCGTGATCGAGGGCGACGCGCAGGTCGCGGCTGAATTCGCCTCGCTGCCTTTCGATCACCTGTTCTTCACCGGATCGACCGCGGTCGGTCGCAAGGTGGCGGCTGCGGCGGCGGCGAACCTCACGCCGACCACGCTCGAACTCGGCGGCAAGTCGCCCGCCGTCATCGATCGCTCGGTCACCATGGGTGACGCGGCCCTCAAGATCGCCCACGGCAAGCTGCTCAACGCGGGCCAGACCTGCATTGCGCCCGACTATGTGCTGCTGCCCCGCGGCATGGAGGCCGATTTCGAGCGCGCCTTTACCCAGGCGGTCGCTCGGCTGTTTCCGAAAATCCTGGGCAACGGCGACTACGCCAGCGTCATCACCGAGCGCCACCTCGCGCGGCTGCGCGCGCTGGTCGAGGAGGCCCGCTCTGGCGGTGCGCGCGTGGTCGTGGTCGACCCCGCAGGCGGCGCGCTCGATCAGCTGCACATCGACCCCGAGACGCGCCAGATGGCGCCGGTGCTGCTCTTTGGCGCGCAGCCCGGGCAGCGCGTGCTGGAGGAGGAAATTTTCGGCCCGGTGCTGCCCGTCTTGCCCTACGACACGCTCGATGAAGCCATCGAGACGATCAACGCACGCCCGCGGCCGCTGGCGCTGTACTGGTTCGGCAGCGATATCGCATCACGCGACGCGGTGCTCAACCGCACCGTCAGCGGCGGCGTGTCGGTCAACGACACGCTCATGCACATCGCGCACGAGAACCTGCCGTTTGGCGGCGTGGGCGAAAGCGGCTGGGGCGCCTACCACGGCCACCGCGGCTTCCTGACCTTCACCCACGAAAAATCGGTGCTGGTGCAGTCGCGCTTGGGGCTAGGGCATCTGTTCTACCCGCCCTACGGCGCGCGCTTCCGCCAGGTCACAGGCTTGCTTCGGAAGATTCTGTAGCGGACGTAACGGCGTCGAGCGCGCCCTCGGGCAGCATGGTGGCCAGCCGCAGGCGGATGCCCTCGGCACGCTCTTCGCCGGCAAGCGCCTTGACATACGCAAGCAGCAGCCACGCCGACTCGACCAGTTCGGCCACATCGCGGGCTTGGCGGAACAAGTCGCGCAACTGCTGCGCACGCTCGGGCTGGGCGCGCGCAAAGAAGCGCTCGGTCATGTCGAACAGGTACATACGCGCCGCGGCGACCGAGCGGCCGTGCGTGAACCGGTCGGCCACCGTGGCGACGCGGACCGGGGGCGCGGCAACCACCGGGTCGTCGGGCGGAGGCTCGGCTGCCACAAGGTTCGCGGGCCGCAGGTAGCCGCCCTGCAGCAGCGACTGCAACGGATCGGCGACGGGCTGACCCATGAGCGCTTCCAACTCCCGCAGGCTGCGCTGTCCATTGACCAAGAGCAGCAAGGCCCGTTGCCGGGGCGTCAGTTCACGCCCGCGCTGGGCCAACACTTCCAAGGCTTTTGGGGTCTTTTCAAAGATCGGCTGGGCTCGCATGGCAACCTCGCACGTTTTCGGTGCGCCAGAACCGGACGCTTCGCCCGCCGATCTTCACTCAGCGCTGTGACAGGGCCATGAAGCTCGTGTTTCAAGAATTTTTCAGCGATTGGCGGTGTGAAATGGGTGAGGTTTGCTCTCAGGATTTGTAAGCGCGCAGACCGCCCGCCGCCGGGGTGCGCGGCGGGCGAGAGACGGGTTCAGCGTTGCCTCAGCCGCGCCAGCACTCGCCGGTGGGGGTGGCAAGGCGTTCGGCGCGGCCCAGGGCTTCGAGGGTTTCGAGGATGCGGGGCAGGCTTTTTTTCCACGGGCCGCGGCCTTTGAAGCGGGACTCGATGGCGGAGATCGGCACCGGTGCCGCGGCGCGCTCGAGCACCTCGGCGACGGCGCGCACCTGCTCGGGCAGGCTGGCGGGCCAGGGCAGGGGCGGCTCGGCGGTGGGTGTTGGTGTGGGTGTGGCGCCGGTACGGACGTGGCTGCGGGTGGCGGGTGGGCCGCGCCGTCGCCAGCGGGGTTCGGAGTGGCTTCGTCGGCAGGTTTTGAAGAAAAAACCCCGGAAGCCCGGCGTGAATTGCCGCTTTCTTGCTCTAGATTTAGAAGCGCCTCGGTGGGGCCAGCGGCTTCGGCGGGCGCGGCGGTGGGGGCCTGGAAGTCCGGGCGCAGCCAGCGGATGGTGCCGCGGGCTTCTTCGGCGGCGCGGCGCGCATTGCAGGCGACAAGCCGCGCCAGGAGCTCCTCCTCGGCGGCGGCCTGTTCGGGCGGCTTGTCCGGCAGCGTCGTGGTGGCACCGGGGCGGCCCACCAGGGGCCAGCCAGATCGCTCCAGCCGTAGGCGGCCAGTACCGCCTCGTCGAGCTCGTCGTGCAACGAGGCCAGCACCGACACCAGCCCGGCCTGATGCACGGCTTGTTCCTTGGGGCTCAGGGGCTGGCCCGCGCGCAGCGC
>NZ_JAEMQB010000110.1:0-9575 GCF_022759015.1 Tibeticola sp.
CGCACGAAGGCGAGCACGCCCAGACCGATTTTCTGCCGGTCGAGGATGGCGCGGTAGCCGGTGATGAAGCCGGCTTCTTCAAGCGCCCGCACCCGTCGCCAGCAGGGCGCGGCGGACAGCCCCACACGGGCGGCCAAATCGGCATTGGACAGCCGCCCGTCGGCCTGCAACTCGCGCAGGATGGCCAGGTCGAATTTGTCGAGGCGCGGGTTCATGGGCGCTATCTTGCCGCGGATTGCCGCGTTCCGTCACAATGCAGCGCTGCACCGCTTGCCAGGAGTTCCCCATGACCGCGCTTGCCCAGCCCAAATTCGGCGCCGAAGACTATCTCGCTTGGGAGGCCAACCAGCCGGTGAAGCACGAATATCTCGCGGGCGAGGTATTCGCGATGGCGGGCGGCAGCGACGCGCATGTGACGGCATCGGGCAACCTTTACGTTGCTCTGCGCACTCACCTGCGCGGCACGCCCTGCCGCACCTACATTGCCGACATGAAGCTGCGCGTGGCGGCAGCGGACGCGTATTTTTACCCCGACGTGTTCGTCACCTGTTCGGCCGCCGACGCCCAGCAGCCGCTGGAAAAGGCCGAGCCCGTGCTGGTGGCCGAAGTGCTTTCGCCCAGTACCGAGGCCTTTGACCGCGGGGGCAAGTTCGCGGCCTACCGCAGCCTGCCGAGCTTGCAGGAATACCTGCTGATCGACCCCGACCGCCGCAGCGTCGAGGTCTACCGGCGCGACGCCAGCGGCCACTGGGTGCTGTACCCCTACAGCGGCGACGAGGTGCTCGAACTGGGCAGCGTGCACCTGTCGCTGCCCTTGGCGCAGGTGTTCGAAGATGTCGCGCCCGCGGTTGGGGCGGCGGCGGGCTGATGCGGAGACGCCCGACGCCAGGTGTTGGGTGGCACTGAGGACCGCGTGGGAAAGGTTTTCGTCGGGCCAGAGTTTTCGATTTCGAGGCGTTCACCGGCATGCTCAGTCCAGAACACATTGCGGAGGTGGCGCGCCGCCTGGCCGCGCAGTTGGCCCGGCCGTCCAAGATTTTGTTGTTTGGCTCTTACGCGCGCGGCGATGCCGATGAGGCTTCCGATCTGGACTTGATGGTGGTCGAGAGCGAATTGCCCGATCGCGCTGCGGAATATCTACGGCTGCGGGAGGCCATCGGACGGACAGGGGTGGGCGTGGATTTGCTGTTGTTGTCCGAACATGAGTTCGAGCGGCGCAGCCAAGTGCCCGGCACCGCCGCCTATTGGGTGAAAAAAGAGGGCCGGGTGCTGCATGACTCCACAGTTTGAAGAGGCGAGGGGTGTGCTGGCTTGAAGCCACTCGTTCGATGCCTCACTGAACCAGCGGCGCGCAGTGCCAAGCCAGTTTGCTTCCACGGTTGCGAGGTTCTCTGGATGCGCGTTCAACCCTTTCCAAAACAGTGACTTTGATTAGGGTTTACGCGAGGTTTTGAGGCTGATCGGCAAGAATCTTGCGCGGATGCGCGGTTTTTGGGCACGAAAAGCAAACACCTCTCGCGGCGATCTCTCTACACTGCGTTTTGATATCGGGCGCTTGCTCTAGGGCAAGGCCCGATGTGCCGGTGCGGCGCCCACGAGGCGGCGCGGCCGTTTGCAGGACCCCACCCGGAGACCGATGCCATGAATGCGCCTTTGCCTGAATCCATTCGCCGCGCGCTCGAGCGCGTGACCCTCGACGACAAATATGCGCTCGACCACGGGCGCGCGTTCATGAGCGGCATCCAGGCGCTGGTGCGTTTGCCGATGCTGCAGCGCGTGCGGGATGCGCGGGTGGGCAAGAACACGGCGGGCTTCATCAGTGGTTATCGGGGCTCGCCGCTGGGGGGTTACGACCAGGCGCTGCAGAAGGCGAAGAAATACCTGGCTGCGCAGAACATCGTGTTCCAGCCCGGGGTGAACGAGGAACTGGCTGCCACTGCTCTGTGGGGCACGCAGCAGCTGGGCTTTGCGCCGCCGGGCACGAACCGCTTTGATGGCGTGTTTGGCATCTGGTACGGCAAGGGACCGGGTGTGGATCGCTGCGCCGATGTGTTCAAGCACGCCAACATGGCGGGCACGACGCCGTGGGGTGGGGTGATCGCGGTGGCGGGCGACGACCATGTGGCCAAGAGCAGCACCGCCGCGCACCAGAGCGACCACATCTTCAAGGCCGTGGGCTTTCCGGTGTTTTTCCCCGCGTCGGTGCAAGAGATTCTGGACCTGGGCCTGCATGCGTTCGCGATGAGCCGCTACGCGGGCGTGTGGTCGGGCATGAAGACGATCCAGGAGATCGTGGAGTCGAGTGCCACGGCCGAGATCGACCCCGACCGGGTGCGCATCAAACTGCCGGACGATTTCGAGATGCCGCCGGGCGGCGTGCACATCCGCTGGCCCGACGCGGCGCTGGAGCAGGAGGCGCGGCTCTTTCACACCAAGTGGTACGCGGCGCTCGCCTATGTGCGGGCCAACCGGCTCAACCACAATGTGATCGAGGGGCCGAACGACCGCTTTGGCATCATGGCCAGCGGCAAGGCCTACAACGACACGCGGCAGGCGCTGGTGGATTTGGGGCTCGACGAGGCGCGTTGCCGCGCGCTGGGCATCCGGCTGCACAAGGTGGCGGTGGTGTGGCCGCTGGAGGCGAGCATCACGCGCGCCTTTGCCGCGGGGCTGCAGGAAATCCTGGTGGTGGAGGAGAAGCGCCAGGTCATCGAATACCAGCTCAAGGAAGAGCTCTACAACTGGCGGCCCGACGTGCGGCCCAATGTGCTGGGCAAGTTCGACGAGGTGGGCGATGACCATTCGGGCGGTGAATGGAGCATGCCCAACCCCTCGGCCAACGTGCTGCTGCGCGCCAACGCGGACCTGACGCCCGCGCTGATCGCCCGTGCGATCGCCAAGCGTTTGCTTGCGCTCGGGGTGGATGCGGATACGGCGGCGCACTTGCGCCAGCGGCTCGAGGCCATCGAGGCCGCCGAGCGCGCGCTCATCGAAGTCAAGCCGCCGGCAGACCGCCTGCCCTGGTTCTGCTCGGGCTGCCCGCACAACACCAGCACCCGCGTACCCGAGGGTTCGCGCGCGGTGGCTGGCATCGGCTGTCACTTCATGACGATCTGGATGCCCGACCGGCACACCTCGGGCTTTACGCAAATGGGCGGCGAAGGGGTGACTTGGGTGGGCCAGCAGCCGTTTTCGACCGAGCCGCATATTTTTGCCAACCTGGGCGACGGCACCTACTTCCACAGCGGCATCCTGGCGATCCGCCAGAGCATTGCGGCCGGGGTGAACATCACCTACAAAATTCTCTACAACGACGCGGTGGCCATGACCGGCGGCCAGCAGATTGGCGAGCGGCCCGATGGCCTCAGTGTGGTTCAGATCGCGCAGGCCATGCGCGCCGAGGGCGCGGTGAAAATCACCATCGTCACCGACGAGCCGGAGAAATACCAAGGCGTGGCCGGCATCCCGGAGGGCATCGCCATCGAGCACCGCGACCGGCTCGACGCCATCCAGCGCGAGTTTCGGGAAATCAAGGGCACCACCATCATCATTTACGACCAGACCTGCGCGACCGAAAAGCGCCGGCGTCGCAAGCGTGGCCTCATGCCCGACCCGGCGCGGCGCGCGGTCATCAACGAAGCCGTGTGCGAGGGCTGCGGCGACTGCGGCGAGCAGAGCAATTGCCTGTCGGTCGAGCCGCTGGAGACCGAGTTCGGCCGCAAGCGGCAAATCAACCAGAGCACCTGCAACAAGGATTTTTCCTGCGTCAAGGGCTTTTGTCCGAGCTTCGTGACCGTCGAAGGCGGGCAGTTGCGCAAGAAAGAGAAGGGCCAAGCGCCCACGCCCGAGTCGCTGGGCGCCCTGCCCGAACCCACGCTGCCCGCGCTGGGCGCGCGCCCCTGGGGCATCGTGGTGGCGGGGGTCGGCGGCACCGGGGTCATCACGATCGGACAGCTGCTGGGTGTGGCCGCGCACCTGGAGGGCAAAGGGGTGGTCACGCAGGATGCGGCGGGCCTGGCGCAAAAGGGTGGCGCCACCTGGAGCCATGTGCTGCTCGGGGCGCACCAGGAGGATATTTGCACCACGCGCGTGAGTCTGGCGGCCGCCGACCTCATCATCGGTTGCGATCCGGTGGTCACCGCCGCCAAGGAAACCGTGCAGCGCATGGGCCGCGGCCGCACGCATGTGGCACTCAACACCGATGCGCCGCCCACGGCGGCCTTCGTGCACAACCCCGACTGGCAAGACCCCTCGGCCGCCTGCGTGGCCGAGGTGGTGGGTTTGCTGGGGGAGGACGCCGTGGGCCGCTTCGATGCCGAGCGCCTGGCGCTTGGGCTCTTGGGCGACACCCTCTACGTCAACCCCATGGTGCTGGGCTACGCCTGGCAAAAGGGCTGGATTCCGCTCACCCACGCGGCGCTGATGCGCGCCATCGAACTCAACGGCGTGGCGGTGTCGCTCAACAAGGCCGCGTTCGAGTGGGGCCGCTGGGCCGCGCACGATCTGCCCCGGGTGATGGCGCTGGTGCAGCCGGCGGCGCAGGTCATCCAGTTCAAGCCGCGCGAGACGCTGGCGCAGCTGGTCGAGCGCCGGGTGGCTTACCTCACCGACTTCCAGAACGCCGCGTATGCCGAGCGTTACCGCGCCTTCGTCGAACGCGTGCGCGCGGCCGAGGCGGCGATGTGGGCCGCCGCGCCGGGCGCGAGCGCCAAGCAGACGCTGGCCGAGGCGGTGGCGCGCTACCTGTTCAAGCTCATGGCCTACAAGGATGAGTACGAAGTGGCGCGGCTGCACAGCGACCCGTCGTTCAAACAGAAGATCGCCCAGATGTTCGAGGGCGACTACCGGCTGCACTACCACCTCGCGCCGCCGCTCTTGGCGCGGCGCAACGAGCGCGGGGAACTGGTCAAGCGCCCCTTCGGCCCGTGGATGGGCCGGGTGTTTGCGGTGCTTGCGCGGCTCAAGGGCTTGCGCGGCAGCGTGCTCGACCCCTTCGGCTACAGCGAAGAGCGCCGCACCGAACGCGCACTGATCGACGAATACCGCGCGACGATCGAGGAACTGCTCGCGGCCCTCACGCCCGAGAATCATGCGCAGGCGGTGGAAATCGCCCGACTGCCCGAGCACATCCGCGGCTACGGCCATGTGAAGGCGCGCCACTTGGCGCAGGTTCGCGCGCAGTGGCAGGCGCAATTGGCCGCCTGGCGCAGCGCCGCGCAGCTGCAGCGGGCTGCCTGAAGGTTTTTTGAACCAATTGGCAGAATCCCGGCGTGAATCGCTGATTGTTTGCTCTCTAATTAGGAGTAAGACGGGCCTGCGCCGGCCCTGCGGCGGTCAGGCCCCGACCGTCACCGCGCCTGGCCCTCACGCCGAGGGTGCCGCATACAATGCCGGCTTGCCTGCGCGAGCCCCCCTGCGCTTTGGGCGTGTGCAGCCCGTCCGTGCGTGAGCGGTCCCTGGGTGCTCCGCGCGCGATCCTTCGTTTTCATGCTTTCTGGAGTTGTTCGTGTTCATTTCCTCTGCTTTTGCCCAGACCGCGCCGGCTGCTGCCGGTGGCGACGCCCAGTCCTCGCTCATGAGCATGCTGCCGCTCGTGCTGATGTTCGTGGTGCTCTACTTCGTCATGATTCGTCCGCAGATGAAGAAGGCCAAGGAGCACAAAGCCATGGTCGACGCGCTCGCCAAGGGTGACGAGGTGGTGCTCGGCGGCGGCATGCTTGGCAAGGTGACCAAGCTCGGCGATGTCTACATCGGTGTCGAGGTCGCGCCCGGCGTCGAGGTGCAGTTCCAGCGCATGTCCGTCGTTCAAGTGCTGCCCAAGGGCACGATCAAGCCGCTTTGATCGATCGAAACCCGCCCCGGCGCGTGCCCGCGTGCCGCCGGTGTCGGGCTCATTTGGGTCTGCGCCTGCGCGCGCCGCTGCCTGTTCTTCCAGGAGCCAGCCATGAACCGTTACCCGGTCTGGAAATATGTCCTCATCGCGCTCGCCTTGTTGGCGGGCATCATTTATGCGCTGCCCAACCTCTACGGCGAAGCGCCGGCGGTGCAGGTTTCGGGCGCGAAGGCGAGCGTTCACGTGGACGAGCCGCTGCGCGCGCGCGTGGAGCAGTTGTTGGCCGAAGCGGGCCTCAAGCCCGAGGCCGTGACGCTCGACGGGCCCTCGCTTCGGGCGCGCTTCGCCACGCCGGACGAGCAAATCAAGGCCAAGGACGTGCTGCAGCGCGCGCTCAACCCGGATCCGGCCGACCCCGCCTACATCGTCGCGCTCAATCTCGTCTCGCGCACTCCGGGCTGGCTCACGGCGCTGCATGCGCGTCCGATGTACCTCGGCCTCGACTTGCGGGGCGGCGTGCACTTCATGCTCGAGGTGGACATGAAGGCGGCGCTGGCCAAAAAGGTCGAGTCGCTCGCGGGGGATCTGCGCAGCGTGCTGCGCGAGAAGAGCATCCGTCACGGCGGCATCAGCCGCAACGGTGAGTCGATCGAAATCCGCGTGCGCGAAGCCGCCGTGGCCGAAGCGATCGAGCGCGTGGTGCAGGACCAGTTCCCCGAACTGCAGCTCGCCCGCCAGGGTGAGGGCGAAGAGATGCGGCTCGTCGCGACGCTCAAGCCCGCGGCGGCGCGCAAGATTGAGGAGCAGGCGCTCAAGCAAAACATCACCACGCTGCACAACCGCATCAACGAGCTCGGGGTGTCCGAACCCGTCATCCAACAGCAGGGCGGCAACCGCATCGTCGTGCAGCTGCCGGGCGTGCAGGACACGGCCAAGGCCAAAGACATCCTGGGCCGCACCGCCACGCTCGAGCTTCGGCTCGTCGATGACAGCCCCGAGGCGCGCGAGGCCGAAGCCGGCCGTGGCCCGGTGCCGCTTGGCTCGGAGCGCTTCCCGCAGCGCGATGGGCGGCCGATCATCGTCAAAAAACAGGTCATCCTCACGGGGGATAGCCTGACCGACGCACAGCCGGGCTTCGACGCGCAAACCCACAGCCCCAAGGTCGACCTGACCGTCGACGCCAAGGGGGGGCGGATCATGCGCGACGTCAGCCGCGAGAACCTGAAAAAACGCATGGCCATCGTGCTGTTCGAGAAGGGCAAGGGCGAGGTGCTGACCGCGCCGGTGATTCAGGGCGAGCTCGGCAACCGCTTCCAAATCTCGGGCGCGATGACGGTGACCGAAGCCAACGACCTCGCGTTGCTGCTGCGCGCAGGGTCGCTGGCTGCGCCGATGGAAATCATCGAAGAGCGCACCATCGGCCCGAGCCTGGGTGCCGAGAACATTGCCAAGGGCTTTCACAGCGTGCTGTGGGGCTTTTTGGTCATCGTCGGGTTCATGGCGCTCTATTACGGCTTGTTTGGGGTGTTTTCCGGCTTGGCGCTGGCGGTGAACCTGTTGCTGCTCGTGGCCATTCTGTCGATGCTGCAGGCGACGCTGACGCTGCCGGGCATGGCGGCGATGGCGCTGGCGCTGGGCATGGCGATCGACTCCAACGTGCTCATCAACGAGCGCATCCGTGAGGAGCTGCGCAACGGCGTGGCGCCGCAGGCCGCGATCGCCGCGGGCTACGAGCGCGCCTGGGCGACGATCTTCGACTCCAACATCACGACCCTGATTGCCGGCCTGGCCTTGCTGGCTTTTGGCTCGGGGCCGGTGCGGGGCTTTGCGGTGGTGCACGTCATCGGCATCCTGACCTCGATGTTCTCGGCGGTGTTTTTCTCACGCGGGCTGGTCAACCTCTGGTATGGTCGCCAGAAGAAGCTCAAGAGCGTGTCGATCGGTACCGTTTGGCGACCCGAAACCGCTGCGGCCGTGGCGACCTCTGCAAAGGAGAAGTGAGCGATGGAATTCTTCAGAATCCGGCGGGACATCCCGTTCATGCGCCACGCGCTGGTGTTCAACATCATCTCGCTCGTGACCTTCCTGGCGGCAGTGTTCTTCCTCGTCACCCGTGGTCTCAATCTCTCGGTCGAGTTCACCGGCGGCACCGTGATGGAAGTCGCCTACAGCCAGCCCGCCGACCTCAACCGGGTGCGCGCGGCGGTGGCGCAGCTGGGCTACAGCGATGTGCAGGTGCAGAACTTCGGCAGCGCGCGTGACGTGCTCATCCGCTTGCCGGCCCGTAAGGGCGTCTCCTCGGCTCAACAGAGCGAGCGAGTGCTCGCCGCGCTCAAGGCCGATGCACCCGATGTCGTGCTGCGCCGCACCGAGTTCGTCGGCCCCCAGGTGGGTGAAGAGCTGGCCACCGACGGCCTCAAGGCGCTGGCCTTCGTGGTGGTGGGCATCATGATTTATCTGGCGATTCGCTTCGAATGGAAGTTCGCCGTCGCCGCCATCATCGCCAACCTGCACGACGTGGTGATCATTCTGGGCTTTTTCGCCTTCTTCCAGTGGGAGTTCTCGCTCGCCGTGTTGGCGGCGGTGCTGGCGGTGCTGGGCTATTCGGTCAACGAGTCGGTGGTGATCTTCGACCGGATACGCGAAAACTTCCGCCGTTATCGCAAGATGAACACGGTGCAGATCATCGACAACGCCATCACGTCGACGATCAGCCGCACCATCATCACGCACGGATCGACGCAGATCATGGTGCTCTCGATGTTGCTCTTCGGGGGGGAAACGCTGCATTATTTCGCCATGGCGCTGACGATCGGCATTTTGTTTGGCATTTATTCTTCCGTCTTCGTGGCGGCAGCGATTGCGATGTGGCTGGGTGTGCGGCGCGAAGATTTGGTCAAATCCGGCGGTAAGAAATCCGGCGAGATCGAAGACCCGAAAGACCCCAACGCCGGGGCGACGGTCTGATCGCCGGGTATGAGGTTCACCGCGCCGCGTCGCCCCGCCCATGAACCCGAACGCCAGCCCGCACCGAACGCCCGCTGACCCCGCGGCCGTGGCGCGCTCGGTCCGCAAGCAATTCGCCACCGAACTGGACGGAACCATCGTCAAGCTCGCGGCGACGGTGCAGGGACGGCTGACGGCGCTCTGCGAGGAGCCGGCAGGGACGGTGCGCGAGCAGCACCAGCGGCGGGACGCCTTGCTCGACTATCGCAAGCGTCGCGACACCTGGATGCAGTCGCTGGCTTCGGCCTGGCGCGCGGCAGCCGGGGGGCTCGAAGAAGCTCCGGCGCTCCAGCGGGTTTCACCCGCCACCGAGTTTGCCGACATTGGCGGGGGTCTGACGCTGTTGAGCGACGACGAAGTCGATCGACGCATCCGCGTCTCGCGTCTGGTCTCGGTCATCGAAGACCGTGCGGGTGCGGGCTATTCGGAGCTGCGACTGCGCATCAAATACCTCGAAGACGGTCGAGAGCCCGCTGAAGACGACGTTTTGCATCCCAGCCGGTTTGCACAACTGCTGGTGCAGCAATGGGGCGCGAGTGGCTTGGGTGCGGACATCTGGGCCTTGGTGCACGACACGATCGCGGCCTTGCTCGCCGAGCGCTATGAGCACGCGGTCGCCCATGCCAACCAGACGCTGATCGATGCGGGGGTGCTGCCCGTGATCGACCATCGTGTGCGTCGCGCCATCGCCTCGGCGGCTGCACGAGCCTCCGCGCCGATGCCGCTGTCCGAGGCC